>DASVHS010000112.1:0-1790 GCA_036382495.1 Thermoanaerobaculia bacterium
CTGCGTTGCGGCGCGGCGATCGGCGTCGGCAAAGAAGGACTCGACCGCGCCCGCGCGCTGATCGATGCGAAGGTCGACGTTGTCGTCATCGACTCCGCGCACGCGCACTCCACGGGTGTGATGGACGTGATCAAGCAGTTCAAGAAACTCTTTCCGGATACGCCGCTCATCGCCGGCAACGTCGCCACGTATGAAGGTGCGCGCGATCTGATCGAGCTCGGAGTCGATGCGATCAAAGTCGGCATCGGGCCGGGATCGATCTGCACGACGCGCGTCGTCGCCGGCGCAGGCGTTCCCCAGATCACGGCGGTCATGGATTGCGTTCGTGCCGCGGAGAAGTACGACATCCCTGTGATCAGCGACGGCGGCATCAAGTTCTCGGGCGACGTGACGAAGGCGCTCGCCGCGGGCGCGAACACGGTCATGATCGGCTCGCTGTTCGCGGGGACCGATGAAGCGCCGGGCGAAACGATCCTTTATCAGGGCCGCACGTTCAAGGCGTATCGCGGCATGGGATCGATCGCGGCGATGCAGCAGGGATCGAAGGATCGTTACTTCCAGGAAGACGCCGACGCGGAGAAGCTCGTCCCCGAAGGCATCGAGGGCAAAGTTCCGTACAAGGGTTCGCTGTCGGCGATGATCCCGCAGCTGATCGGCGGATTGCGTTCGGGCATGGGCCTGACCGGATCCGCGAGCGTCGATGAACTGCGCACGAAGGCGCAATTCGTCCGCATCACGAACGCGGGCCTGCGCGAGTCGCACGCACACGACGTGACCATCACGAAGGAAGCGCCGAACTACCGGATGGACTCGACCGACTAGACGGCGGTCGTCGCGAGTGCGTATCTGTTGCATGCGCTCGCTCGCGATCATCGTTTCGCTGGTCGCTCTTCCGCTCTCCGCCGCGAATCTCTGGTTCGATCCGCCGAATCCGACGTCACGAACGCCGGTCGTGGCGCACGTCCGCGCTTCCGTTTCATGTCTTCCCAACGGAACGAGTGTTTCGATCGGCGGTCACAACATCTCGATCACGTTGAAACAGATCCAACCGTGCACCGTTCCTTCACCCGCTGACGGCTTTCTCTGGACCGCCGACCTCGGCGTCCTTCCGGCCGGCGCCTACGACGTGGCCGCGGGGCCGGAGATGTTGCTTATCGCACTGGCTGAAGCGAAACTCAGTGTCGCTGATGCGAACGCGCCGTTCACGGTCAGTCCGAATGTCGCGTGGACGACCGGCGGTGACGTGACGATCACCGGCCTCACCTTGCCAGCGTGTAGCGTTGGAACATGCGCCGCTCCTCTGGTGACATTCGGCGGAAGTGAAGCGCAGATCGAGGAGTTCGGACCGCCGGACAAACTCGTTGTGTATGCGCCTGCGCACGACGCCGGCACTGTCGATGTCATCGTCCGCTACGGCGGCCAGACATACACGGCAACCGCTGCCTTCAACTACTTCGTGCCCACTGGAGTGACCGATCCCGCGTTCTTCGAACCTGTGTTGTTCCCGGTGATGATCACAGGACCCGGCGCGTTCGGTTCCAACTGGACGACCGAGGTGACGATGCGGAACGAGAACGACTACCCGCTCCCGGTCACCAGCGTTTTCGATCAGACATGCTTTCCAGTCTGCGATGCGCGGCCGGCCGCGCATTCGACGGCGATCGTTCTCGGCGCGAGCGCGCCGAACGGATTGCTTCTCAACATTCCCCGCCAGTCATCCCCGAAACTCTTCTTCGGTACGCTGATCCGCGATCTCTCGCGGCAATCCGAGGCGCTGGGGACGGAGATTC
>DASVHS010000113.1:0-1894 GCA_036382495.1 Thermoanaerobaculia bacterium
TATGCGACCTCGACGACACGCTCGATCCGCAGCGGTTCCCAGCTCAGGTCCTTGCCGCGGTTCCATCGACTGGACGCACCGGGGAGTCGCTGACCGCTTTCGTTCGCTTCCGACTGCGCTTCGGCCCAGTCGCGCCAGGGATGATTCTCGATCGCGTTGACGCGCAGCGGCGCGAAGTCGTCGACGAGCTGTTTGCGCATGACGTTCGTGAACGCGGCGGTCACACCGACGTGATGCAGTTTGCCCTCATCGTCGAAGAGGCCGAGGAGGAGGGAGCCGGCCATCGTGCCGTGACCGTTCTTGTGCCAGCGGAAACCGGCCACGACGCAGTCGGCCGTCCGTGAGTGTTTGATCTTGATCATCGTCCGCTCGCCGGCGCGGTACGGCGAGTCGAGACGCTTCGCCATCACGCCGTCGAGTCCCGCGCCCTCGAAACGGCGGAACCAGTCTTCGGCGAGCGCGCGATCGCGCGTGACGGGCGACAGGTGGACGGGCGGAGCAGCGTCGCGGAGTGCGTTCTCGAGTTTCTGGCGACGCGTTGCGAGCGGTAGTTCGCGCAGATCGTCATCGCCGAGAGCGAGGAGATCCCATGCGACGAACGATGCCGGTGTCTGCTCGGCAAGAATTTTCACGCGCGACGCGGCCGGATGGATACGCAAGAGAAGCGACTCGAAGTCGAGACCACCGGCGCCGGCGATGACGATCTCGCCATCGATCACGCAGCGTTCAGGAAGCGACGCGGTCAGCGGCCCGACAAGTTCGGGGAAGTATCGATTCATCGGCTTCTCGTCGCGACTCTGCAACATGATCTCGCCGCCGTCGCGAAAAACGAGTGTGCGGAATCCGTCCCATTTCGGCTCGAACTGCCAGCCGTCGCCGTCGGGCAGCGCGGGATGCGCAGCGGACAACATCGGCGCAAGCGGAGGGTCGAACGGCAACTTCACGAGGTCATGCTAACGGAGAGTGCGCGTCACGGGAGGCACGGCGATGAACGTCCTACCGTCGCCTTACCCGGGCTCATGTCTCCGAATCTAGATTGCGCATATAACAAAAGGATGGGGACCATGAAGCTCTCTCTCGAGAAGTGTGGCCGATCGTTGAAGCGCGTCGTGTTTCCTGTGGTGATCATGGCTGCCTCGGCTGCGATGTCGGACGGCCTTCGCCTGCCCAACCTTGCGCCGTTCTCCGATGAGCACGGTGTTGCGAAGACGTTCAGCGCAGGCGGCGCGGTCGATCTCTCCAATCCGTTTTTCGAAAGCATCGGCACCAACGGCCGTTCGTGCGGCAGCTGTCATCAGCCGGGCGACGGGTGGACCGTCACTCCGGCTCACATTCAGGCGCGCTTCGCTACGAGTCAGGGACTCGATCCCATTTTCCGGACCGTCGATGGCGCCGATTGTCCGAGCGCAGATGTCTCGACGTTGGCCGCGCGCCAGCAGTCCTACAGCATGCTGTTGAACAAGGGTCTCATTCGCGTTTCGATGGGAGTTCCGCTGAACGCTCAGTTCTCGATCTCGGGAATTGACGATCCGCACAATTGTCCTGATACGAAAGCGTCAGCGCTGGCGCTGTTCCGGCGTCCGCTGCCGTCGACCAATCTTCCGTTCCTGACCACCGTGATGTGGGACGGACGGGAGTCGTTCGCCGGTCAACCGATGCATTTCAACCTGTCGCATCAGGTTGTGGATGCGACGTTGGGACACGCCCAGGCGTCGGACCGCCCGAGCGACGAGCAGATTGCGCAGATCGTGAGCTTCGAAACGTCGGCGTTCACGACGCAGTCTTCCGACAACGCAGCGGGTGATCTCGGTGCGCGCGGAGCGAAGAGCGGACCGGTGCCGCTGTCGCAGCAGCCGTTCTTTGCCGGCATCAACGACCCGCTCGGCGGCAACCC
>DASVHS010000114.1:0-9168 GCA_036382495.1 Thermoanaerobaculia bacterium
CGTTGTCGCTCGTCGCCAGCTCGCTTTTCCAGTACGTCGCGTTCGACTATCTGTGGTGGGTCCTCATCGCGTATCTGATCGTGCGCCTCGTCGAGTCGAACGATCCGCGATGGTGGCTAGCGATCGGAACGACGATCGCCCTCGGCGTCATGACGAAGTACACGATGGCGTTTTACGTTGCGGGCCTTGTCGTCGGGGTTTTGCTGTCGTGGTGGAGGACAGGCGCCTCGCCTGTCCGGACAGGCGAGGGCGCCTGTCCTCCACTGATCCATCATCTGCGCAGCAAATGGCTGTGGATCGGCGCCGCGATCTCGATCGTGATCGTCATCCCGCATTTCATCTGGCAGGCCCAGAACGACTTCGTCACACTCGATTTTCTCAAGACGATTCACGCGCGCGATATCCGCATCGGCCGGACGAAAGACTTCCTGACCGATCAGCTGTGGATCGCGACGAACGCGGTCACGGTGCCGCTGTGGATCCTCGGCCTCATCGCGCTTTTCCGCAACGCGCGGTTTCGCATCCTCGGCTGGATGGCAGTCGTGCCGTTCGTGCTTTTCTTCATCGCAAAGGGTCGCGGTTACTACCTCTCGCCGGTATATCCGATGCTGCTCGCGGCGGGGTCGGTCGAGCTCACGCGGTGGCTCGACACGCGCGGTGCTTCCGCGCGACGCGTCGCGTACATTGCCATCGCGCTGGTGCTCGTCGCCGGCGGCGGTGTGATTTTCGGCCTGCTGCCGCTGGCGCCGATCGACTCGCGACTCGGAAAGTTTGCGGTGACGACGAACGGCGACCTCAAGGAAGAAGCCGGCTGGCCGGAGATGACAGCGGAAGTTGCGAAGATCTGGTCTTCGCTTTCCGCGGCGGAGCGTGCCCACGCCGCGATTTACGGCGCGAATTACGGCGAAGCTGGCGCGATCAACCTCTACGGACCGCGTTTCGGACTCCCGCCGGCGATCAGCAGAATCAATTCGTTCTGGGCTCGCGGATACGGCAATCCACCGCCGCAGACCGTGATCGTGCTCGGCGCACATCGCGACGATCTCGAACGACGGTTCACCTCGGTGACCCTGGGGGGAATGATTCCGAATCCGCATCACCTCGACAACGAGGAGTCGGAGCATTCCGAGATCTTCATCTGCCGCGGGCCGCGCCAGAGCTGGGCGTCGATCTGGACGCGCTCGTTCGGTTGATCACTTGCAGATCAACTGATAGACGCCGATGACGTCGTCGCGCACGTCGTCGATGTCCGCGCGGACCTTTGCGATGAGCTTCTGATATTCGGGATCGCTCTGCAGCGATTGCAGCCAGGGATGTTTGAGCATCTCGTTCCAGCTGTGATGACCGAGGTCGAATGACTTCTTCGTCCAGAGCATCGCCTTGTCGTGATCGCCGAGCTTTGCGTAGGACAGCGCCACGCGGTTGGCTGCCCAGTGATTCCGGCTCGCGTCCGCTTCGAACGACTGAATCGCTGCCTCGGCGCCGGCGCGATCGCCTTTCGCAGCGGCGATCATCGCCTTCAGACTCTTACCGAGGTAGTGCCTGGGGAAGAGGGCGGTGGCGGCGTCGGCTTCTTTTTGCGCATCGACGAGATTGCCGAGCAGGATGAACGCGCTGGCGCGGATATCGTGACCGGCGAGCGCCGTGTCGGGCGAAGCCAGCGCGAATTTTGACGCCTGCAGCGCGCCTTCGGGATCGACGGCGTTGATGTACCAGTAGCCGCGCACCTTCGCTTCATTCGACGACGGATCGAGCGCGACCATCTTGTTGCCGATGCACTCGGCTTTCTGCATGTCGCCGGTCGTCACGAAGTACGTGGCGACGGAGTTCAAGGCCTGTGTGTCCGCGGCGTTCAGGCGAAGCGCGGCGAGGACTTCGCGAACCGACTCGCGGAATCGATCGGGGAATCGAACGAAGACGCGGCCGAGTGCGAGATGCGCCTGGGGCAGATTCGGATCGAGGCGGACGGCCTGCCGTGCGTAGAACTCCGCCTTCTGGATCGCGTCCTGTTCGCCGCCCATGCTTCGCGCGGATCCGAGGGAGAGGGCGATGGCCAGGTCCGCGTACGCGGCGGCGAAGTTCGGATCGAGATCGATCGCCTTCTTCAGCGCGACAATCTGTTCGTTGTACTCCTTCGGCGAAAAACTTCCGGTCAGCGCGCGCGCCTTCAGGTACTGCTCGAATGCCTGCGGGTTCGACGAGCGCGGCTCGGAATGTGACTTGACCGGCGCACCGTTGATGGCGAGTTTTTCATTGAGCGCCGTGACGGTTCGCGCAGAGACGTCGTCGATCAGCTTCAACAGGTTGTCGCGCTTGCCGTCGACCGAATCGGCCCAGACGCCGTAGCCGCTGCGCAGATCGGTCAGCTGCAGGTTGACGCGAACGAGATCGCCGGCGGAGAGGAAGTGACCTTCCAGCACGCCGTCGACCTGGAGTTTTTCGCTCGCGGTCTTCGCATCCACTTTCTGATTGCGGAATTGAAGAACGGCGGACGTCGGACGCACTTGCAATGAGGGAAGGGCCTGCAACTTCGTGACGAGTGCGTCGGCGAGGCCGACCGAAAGGAAGTCGTCGCGCGTGCTGTTTGCGATGTTGCTGAACGGCAGGACCGCCATCGATCGGATCGGCGACTGGACGACGGGCGCCGTCTGCGTCACCGCCGCGGCCTCGTTGCCCCGGTTGTGCTGCACGAGATAAATCGCGACGCCGACGATGACCAGCGCCGCGATGGCGATGAGTGGCCGCAACCAGGCATTCTGATGTCGTGTGGCACCGAGCATCGAGCGGCTGTGATGGCCGGTCTGGCGCGCGGTCGGCGCTTCGATCACTTCGAGGTCGTGCAGAAGATTGCTCGCGTTGGGATAGCGGTCTGCCGGCCATTTCTGCAACAGCCTGCTGACGATCTTCGCGGCTGCCGGCGGAAACGCCGGATCGACCGGCACGAACGGCTCCGGCTCGGAGTCGCGGATCTTCTCGAGCACGAGCAGCGGGCTATCGGCGTTGAACGGCAGCTGCCCGGTCGCCATCTGATAAAGAATCACGCCGATCGCAAACAGGTCGCTTCGCTCGTCGGCCTGCGCCCCGCGGGCCTGCTCCGGCGCAAGAAAATGCAGCGTTCCGAAAAATTGGCCGCTGGTCGACGCGTAGGAGGCCTTGGTCGGCGATGCGCCGGCTTCGCGCGGAAGAAGTCTGGCCAGACCGAAGTCGAGAATCTTCACGATTCCACTCGGCTCGATCATGATGTTCGCCGTCTTGAGGTCGCGGTGAATGACGCCGGTGGAGTGCGCGGCTGCGACTCCCGCGGCGATCTGTCGCGCGATGCTGAGGAACTCGCCCGCCTCGAGCGGACGCCGCCGCAATCGCTGCGCGAGCGTCTCGCCCTCGCAATACTCCATCACGAGGAACGGCTGGCCCTCCGCGGTCTCGCCGACTTCATAAATCGTCGCGACGTTCTGCTGCCGGATGGACCCGGCGGTGCGCGCCTCGCGGAGAAAACGCGCGCGGGCCTCGTCGGAAATGGTGTCGTCGGTGTTGAGCACTTTCACCGCGACCTGACGGCCGAGGCGCTGGTCGCGGGCCAGGTAGACGGTGCCCATCCCACCTTTGCCGAGAATGCGCGAGATCTCGAAGCGATCGACGACGTGCGGCATTTCGGACATGTTTTGCGGAGCGACCCTCTCGCATTCTACAGCGCGCGCGCGCTCGGCTATGATTTGCGCTCTGCCCGCGTACACAATCTCCTGGACCGATCCGAACGAACGGCATTACGACATCGCAATCTCGTTCACCGCGCCGGCGGATCGTCCGCGCCTGACGTTGCCGGCATGGCGGCCGGGCCGCTACATGATCCAGAACTACGCCGCCAACGTTACCCAGTGGCGCGCCGCCGCCCTTGACGGCCACTCTCTCGAAATTCAGAAAGACGGCAAGTCAAGTTGGCGAGTCGAAGCAAAAGCCGGCGAGCGCATCACCGTGACGTACCGCTACTACGCCGGTGTCCTCGATGCCGGCTCGAGTTTTCTCGACGAGAGCGAGGCGTATTTCAACGGCACGAATCTGTTCATGATGGTGGAGGGACTGCGCGGCGAGGAATCGCGGCTGTCGGTTGCGGCTCCCTCGGACTGGCGGATCGAAACGCAGCTGCCGGCCGAGGATGCGAATACGTTCGTTGCGCGCGACTACGACCATTTGATCGACTCGCCGGTGATCGCCGCACCGCGCATGACGCGGCATTCATTCTCCGAGAGCGGGGCCGTCGTCCATCTGATCTTCATCGGGAGCGAGAACCTCGACACGGATCAATTGATCGAGCCCGTGCGTGAGATCGTGCGCGAGCAGGCGCGCGTGTTCGGCGGACTTCCGATTCGCGAGTACCGCTTTCTCACGCACATCGGCGGCAAGTGGCACGGCGTCGAACACGAAGCCTCCTGCTCCATCGTCGCGAAACGCTCCGACCTCCTCGGCGCCACGATCGGCAGTCCCGGCTACGATCACTTCCTCTCGATCTGTTCGCATGAGTTTTTTCATCTGTGGAACGTGAAGCGGATCATGCCCGCTGCGTTCGCGCCGTACGACTATTCGCGGGAGACGCTGACGCGGCTGCTGTGGGTGATGGAAGGCGTGACCTCGTATTACGGTGAGCTGACGCTCGCGCGCGCCGGCCTCTGGGATGAGTCGCGTTATCTCGTGCACCTCGCGCGCGAGATCGAGACTCTGGAAAATCTGCCGGGCCGCGAAGTGCTGTCGCTGTCGCAGGCCAGTTTCGACGCGTGGCTGCAGAACGACATGCACGATCGCGCGAACGCGCTGATCTCGTTTTACAACAAGGGTGAGGTCGTGTCCGCGCTTCTCGATTTGACGATCCGGCGTGAAAGCAGGGGAGAGAAATCGCTCGACGACGTGATGCTGCTTCTATGGCGTAATCAAGCGCCACTTGCTGAAGACGGCTTTGAGCGTGCGGTGGCTTCGATCTGCGACATCGGCGATTTTTTCGTTCGCTATGTTCACGGCACGGAGCCGCTGCCGTACGAAGAGCTGCTCGCGTCGGCCGGCATCGAGATCGACTCCACGCGACGCGATGCCGCTCCGGCACTGGCCGCGACGCTTCGCAGTGACGGCGGGCGGCTCGTCGTCGTCAACGCACTTCGCGGTGCGGCAGGAATGCGTGCCGGGCTCCTTCCGGATGATGAGATCATTTCCATCGATGGGACACGCACCACGACAGAAACCGACGTGTCGAATGCGCTTCGGTCGCTCGATCCGGGAACGGCGGTGGAAATGATCGTTTCACGCGCCGGTGTTGTCCGGGCCATGACATTGACGGCATCGCCCGATCCGAGAGTGAAAGTGATGCTGCGCGCCGTTGGCGCAAACGCGATGCGCGATCGCTGGCTCAGGAGAATCAATGCCTGAAGAGCGGCCGGTCGAATTTACGGAAGACCGCATTCCCGCCGACGGGCTCGAAGAAGCGATCAGCGAGCTCGTCGATCTCTATGGCGGCGAGATGAAGGCCTCGCGCATTCAGCAGCGCGAATTCGTGCTGCCATTGCGCCGCGGCGTCGCTGCTTCCGGCGGCATTCAGTGCACAGTATCGTGGGCAACCGACGCCGCGAACGAGGCCACGGTCCGCCTGGTGTGCGATCGCGAAGTCGACGCGCCGAAAGCGCAGCGCGTGGCCATGCTCGTCGCCGGCGTCGTCGGCTCGATGTTCTTCATGATCTGGCCGTTCTTTCCGCATCAGCAGGAGCTCGGCACGCTCGCGTGGATGGGCGGTATCGTGGCGCTGGCCGTTTACTTTCTGTCGTTGCGCCGGACGAGCGGCGGGATCGCATTCGATTTTCTGCAGCGTCTGGCCCGGCGCCAGCGCAGCACCGTGGAGGCGTGACTCATGCTGTGGATCGTGCTGATTCTTATTGGCGCCGTCATTCTAGGAACGTGGATCCGTTCCGCGGCGGACAAGGCTCGTCGGGGCGAATAGATGGCAGATCGCGGATCGCAGATCGCAGGAATTCAGACTGCGATCCGCGATCTGCGATCCGCGATCTGATTCAAAGCCGGCCGGTGATGATCGCCTTCGCGATCGTCTGCAGCTGCATGTTGGACGTTCCCTCGTAGATCTGTCCGACCTTCGAGTCGCGCCAGAATTTCTCGACCGGGTATTCCTTCGTATAGCCGTTAGCGCCGAACAACTGCACAGCCAGCGACGTGATCTTCTCGGCGACGTGCGACGAGAAGTACTTCGCCATTGCCGCTTCAGTGCGGAACGGCCTCTTGGCGTCCTTCAGCCGCGCAGCGTTGTAGACCATGAGCCGCGCTGCCTCGAGCTGGGTCGCTGCGTCGGCGATCTGAAACTGCACGGCCTGAAATTCGGAGATGGCCGTGCCGAACTGCTTCCGCTCTTTCGTATAAGCGATGGCGTGCTCGAGCGCGCCCCGCGCCACGCCGATCATCTGCGCGCCGATGCCGATGCGACCTTCGTTGAGCGTCTCGATCGCGATCTTGTAGCCCTTGCCGGTTTCGCCGAGGACGTTTTCTTTGGGAACGCGGCAATCTTCCATGATCAATTCGCACGTCGATGACGCGCGGATGCCGACCTTGTCCTCTTTCTTGCCGATGCTGAAGCCGGGGAAGTCGCGCTCGATCAGGAACGCGGTGATGCCTTTGTACCCGGCATCCGGATTCGCATTCGCGAACACGATGAAGAATCCCGCTTCGGCCGCATTCGTGATCCACAACTTCCGACCGTTGAGGACCCAGTGGTTACCCTTGTCCTCCGCCTTCGTCGCCAGGCCGAACGCATCCGATCCTGACCCCGCCTCGGACAGCGCGTAGGCGCCGATCGTGTCACGCGCCAGCATCGACAGATACTTCGATTTCTGATCGTCGTTGCCCCAGCGGATGATCGCGTTCGCGACGAGCGTGTTCTGCACGTCGACGAGAACGCCGCACGATGCGTCGACGTGCGAGAGCTCTTCGACGACGATCACGGCGTTGAAGAATGACGACCCCGCGCCGCCCCACTGCTCCGGGACCTCGATGGCCATGATGCCGAGCTCGAAGAAACTGCGGATGAGACCAGGATCCATCGTCGCGTCGTGATCCATCTTGTGGACGAGCGGGCCGACGCGTTCGTCCGCGAAGTCGCGCACGCTCTGCTGGAACATCTGCTCTTCTTCCGAGAGCACCGTCAACGGCGCTCCGGTCATCATTTCTGCTGTCGGCGTGGTCATCGGGAACCTCTGTGAAGGGGCGAATGATATCCGAACGAATGCCGTTATGATCGGGCCCGGCCCTGGTGGCGGAATTGGTAGACGCACGGGACTTAAAATCCCGAGTCGCGCGAGCGGCGTGCCGGTTCGACTCCGGCCCGGGGCACCAATCAGTTCGCAGAGCGCGGATCGCGGAGCGCAGCAGGAGATCTGTGACTTCCGCGTTGCGAGCGGCCACCTATAATCCGGCCCATGCGCTCAACTCCAGCGGTCGCGTTTCTCGTGTTCGCGCTTGCGGTTCACGCACAGGTTCAGGAGACGGTCAACGTCGCGGTGACGAACGTCGATCTGATCGTGACCGACTCGAAGGGGAAGCCGGTTCACGGGCTCACGAAAGACGACTTCGAGCTGTTCGAAGGGAGCAAGAAGCGCGAGATCACGAATCTGTCGGAGTTGTCGGCTGGCGCACCGGCCGCGGGAACGGCGGTGACTCCGCAAACGACCACCGCGCCGTCGCGTGCGGTGCTTGTCCTGTTCGATAACACGAGTCTCACGCTGGCCATGCGCCGGCAGGCCGCTGACGCATTGAAGTCGTGGCTCGCCGGACAACTGCGGCCGGTCGACAGGATCGCGATCGTGACGGCAATCCCATCACTGCAAACGAAGCAACCCTGGACGTTCGACAGCCGGGCCGCCAATGCCGCGGTCGACGTCGTGGCCGGTGAGAGCACTTCCGTCATGGAACAACAGCGGCGTGAGGCGAGGACTCGCATCGACGACGTCGTACGTCGCGCGGCCACGGCAGGCCAGAACGAGACCGTGAAATTCGATGAAGCGACGCAGGCCGTTCGCACGTACGCCGCATCCTCGATGCGCGACACATCGGCAGTCGTCTCCGCGATGACCGCGGCGCTCACGTATTTCCCGCCGTCGGCGCAGAAAAAAGTGATGATCATCGTCGGTGAAGGGATCACGACGAATCCGGGCTCTGATCTCTTTCAGTATCTGAACAGCGTCAAGATGGACATTGAGTCTGGCAACGGCCCTTCGATGTTGCGGAGCGGGGCGCGCACCGCTTCGCCGTTGACGGAGGCGGGGGAGTATGACGTCGCGCCGGCCGTGCGCGCCATGACGGCGGCTGCAGTGCGAGACGGCGTCATGATCTACGCGATCAATCCCGGCCAGAACGAGAATGGATCGGGCCAGGTTCTGGACACCGCTCCGGGCGACGTGCGCTCCCAGTTCGCGACATCGTCGGGAAATCGCGCCGGCTACGAAATGATCGTGCGCGCGACGGGAGGCACTGCGTTCTACGGCGCGCCGCCCGCGCTTGCGCTCGCGCAGATCTCGAGCGACCTCGATGGCTACTACTCCGTCGGGTTCAAGCCGGGTCCGCCGGCGGAGACAGGCGCGCTCGTCGTGAAGTCGAAAGCCGGATACAAAGTTCGCGCGACGCGCGCGCCGGCGCCGCAGAGCTCCGACGACAAGATGCGCGAGGCTGTCCTCGCTCATCACGTCGCGGCGCCGATGTCGAACGACCTCAAGATCGCGCTCGCCGCCGATCCGCCGGTCGCCGTGGGGGACTCGCGGACGGTGCGGTTGAAGGTCCTGATTCCGGTTGCCAGTCTGAAGCTCGATCCGGAAGGGCAGGACGTCATCGGCGGATTCGTGGTCTATGTGTCGAGCGGCGACGATCACGGCGGCGCGACACGAGTGAATCGCCAGGAACATCAGATCCGATGGCCCGCGGAAACGTTCGAGTCGCTGAAGAGCAAGACGATCACGTTCGCGGTCGACGTGGTGGTGCCGCCCGGTCTAACGCAGATTTCCGTCGGCGTGATCGACAAGAGGTCCAAGCAGACCGGGTTCGAGCGCGTGACGCTGGGAGTGTGATGGGGTTCGGGAGAGGCGAAATGGTGAATGGTGAATGTTGAATGGTGAATGTTGAATGGAGTTAATT
>DASVHS010000115.1:0-2672 GCA_036382495.1 Thermoanaerobaculia bacterium
GCCGCGGATTTTTCCGAGCTCGAGCGGGAGAAAGTCGAAGAACAACGTGCGGTCCGTCTTCGTCGCCAGCGAGAGCATCTTGCTGCGGTTGTTCGACGACAACGAGTCATAGACGAACTGGAGGTTCGTGGTCTTTCCGCAGAGACCGGGACCGTAGTAAACGATCTTCGCGGTGATCTCTTTTGTCGCGTAATTAAAGAGGACCATCTTCCCTGCCTGTTACGCGCGAGGGTAACACGATCCGACGGACCCAAAACGTGACTGCCGACCTGCTAAGATTCGGGTTCGTTCTTTCTCAAATCAGAATCTGAGGCGGCATGAACGGACGCTGGGTGCGTTCGTTCGAGGGAAGCCGGTGTAATGCCGGCGCGGCCCCCGCCACTGTAACCGGAGACGATCCACGCATGGTCGCGATCGACCCCCACTGCGAAAGCGGGAAGGGAGCGTGGTGAGGATGACCCGGAAGCCAGGAGACCGGCTGCCTCAGAACACATTCATCTGGCCTTCGGAGGGAAGATCGCCATGAAGTCGTGTCTCGTTGCCGTTCTCATCCTCGCTTCATTCTCGATTTCCGCACAGACGCAGTCCGTCAACGATCAGATCATCGTCACCGCGTCATCGGTGCCCGAGAGTCTCGAGTCCACTCCGGCATCGGTCAGCGTCATCACGCGCGACGACATCGAAAAGCAGCAGGCGCTCGACGTCGCGGACGTCCTGCGCGAAGTGCCCGGACTCTCGATCGCGCGCACTGGATCGGCCGGCAAGAGCACCACGCTGTTTATTCGCGGCGGCAGCTCGAAGCAGGCCCTCGTCCTGTGGAACGGCGTGGAAATGAACAATGCCTATCTGTCGGGCTACAACTTCGGCCCGCTTTCGACGAACGGCGTCGAGAGAGTCGAAGTGATCCGCGGTCCCTATTCAGCGCTCTACGGCTCCGAGGCGGTGAGTGGAGTCGTGAATGTGTTGACGACGCCGGTGCGAAGTGCGTTGCATGTGGATGTCGAAGGCGGCGATCGCGGTCTGCGCAACGGCAGCGTCGCCGGCGCGTTCGTCGACGGAATCTGGACCGCGTACGGTTCGGCCGAGCGCCGCGACGATGCAGGCTTCGCACCGAACGATGACTTCGGGGCGGACACATTCACCGCCGGCATTCAAGCCGCGCCTCACTCCGGCTTTTCCATCGGCATCCTGGGACGCCACAATCGTTACGACGCCGGCATCCCTCGAAACACGAACGCCAGCTCGACCGCGTTCGTGCCATCGTTGCACCGCCGCGATCAAAGTTCGGAATCACAGTTTTCGATTCCGATTCGTCTTGATGCTGGCGGCCTTCGTTACGACCTCCGGCTCGCCGACAGCGAGCAGAACGAGAAGTTCGGCGACCCCGACGCGCCCTTCGGTCCCGAGTTCGGCAATACCGATTCGTCGACGCGCTCCGCGCGCTTGTCGGCGCAATCGAGCCGGACAGCAGTAGGCGTCATCACGATTGGTAGCGAGCTGGATCGGTCGAGCGTCGATCACACGGACTCGTTCGGCCTCGACGTCCGTCACCGCTCGCGCGGAAGCCGCGCGCTCTTTGCCGAAGACAGTTTCTCGCGACCATTCGCACACGCGTCGCTTCAACTCTCGGTCGGTGGTCGATACGACCGCTACGACACATTCGGCAGCCAGGTGTCTCCACGAGTCGCCGCAGCGTGGATTGCCGGCAGCTCGAAGCTGCGCGCCGCATACGGTGCCGGTTTTCGCGCGCCCGCAATCGGAGAGCTCTACGCGCCGTTCTTCGGAAATCCAGGACTCGATGCCGAACACTCGCGGAACATCGAAGTGGGATTCGATCACTTCGCGGGCGGCTCGACGATCTCGCTGACCGCGTTTCGCAGCGACTACGACAACCTGATCAGTTACGACGTCGTCGCGAATCGTTTCGGCAACATCAGCCGTGCGCGATCGCGCGGCGTCGAGGCCGGCGTCACTCATCGCACCGGCAACTTCACCGGTTCACTGAGTTACACATTCCTTCACGCGATCGATCTCGCCACCGGGCAGCAGCTTGCGAGAAGGCCGAAGAATTCGGGCAGCGCAGATCTTGCGTACGACTTCCATCCGTTCGCCGCGGATCTGATCGTCGTCTACGCAGGTCAACGTCCCGATGTCACGGACCTCGTTCCGTTCGGGCCGGTGGTCAGCGCCGCGTACACAACCGCGGATGTGGTCCTGCACTACAACGCAGGCGCATTTTTCCCGTTCATCAAAATCGAAAATGCGACGAACAGAAAATACGACGAGGTGTTCGGCTACCCGTCGGCGGGGCGGCGCGTCATCGCCGGAATCCGCTATTCGATTCGATGAGGCCGGCGATCTTGCGAAAAATGAATCCGCGCCTTTCTCTCGGCATCGCGCTCGTCATTCTGGCCACGGTGATGCGCGTCCTTCCGCATCCCTGGAATCTGACCCCCATCGGCGCCGTGTCGCTGTTCTCGGGCGCCTGCTTCGATCGGAAACGCTGGGCGTTCACGGTGCCATTGGCGGCAATGTTTGTCAGCGACACGCTTCTCGAAGTATTCACCGGCCACGGTTACCACTCGCTCATGCCGGTGATCTACGCGACGTTCGCGCTGATCGTCGTTCTGGGGATGATCCTCCGCGACCGGCGCGATTCACCGTTCGCGGTC
>DASVHS010000116.1:0-3713 GCA_036382495.1 Thermoanaerobaculia bacterium
GAAGCGTTGATCCGCGTCACACTCACCACGATCTGCGGAACCGATCTGCATATCGTCAAAGGCGAATACCCGGTGAAGCCGGGATTGATCATCGGCCACGAGCCGGTCGGCGTGATCGAAGAGCTGGGCGCCGGAGTCACCGGATACACGATCGGCGAGCGCGTGCTCGTCGGCGCCATCACGCCGTGCGGTCAGTGTCTGGCGTGCTTGTCAGGACAGCTGTCGCAGTGCGGACATGGAGACGGCTGGGAGGCGATCGGCGGCTGGCGCTTCGGCAACACGATCAACGGCGCGCAGGCCGAGTACATCATCGTTCCGAACGCGCAGGCGAATCTCGCGAAGATTCCCGATGACGTCACCGACGACCAGGTCGTGCTCCTTTCCGACATCGCGTCGACCGGCATCAGCGGTGCGGAATCGGGCGGCGTGAAGATCGGCGACTCGGTCGTCGTGTTCGCGCAGGGTCCGATCGGATTGTGCGCATCGCTCGGCGCCAAGCTGATGGGTGCGGCACTCGTGATCGGCGTCGATGGCGACGACAATCGCCTGGCGATGGCGCGGAAGATGGGCGTCGACGTGGTGCTCGACTATCGCAAGATCGACGTGGTTGCCGAAGTGAAGAAGCTCACCGGTGCCGGCGCCGATGTCGCGATCGAAGCTCTCGGAACGCAGTCCACATTCGAGAACGCGCTGCGCGTTCTTCGTCCCGGCGGCACGCTCTCTTCCCTCGGCGTCTACTCCGGCAAACTGCAGGTTCCGTATGAGGCATACGCCGCGGGACTCGGCAACTACAGGATCGTCTCCACGCTTTGCCCGGGCGGCAAAGAGCGGATGCGCAGACTCATCGAAATCGTTCGCCGCGGAAAGCTCGACCTGCTGCCGCTGCTGACGCACCGCTTCAAACTCGACCAGATCAAAGAGGCGTACCGCATTTTTGGCGGCCGTCTCGATGGCGTGATGAAGGTCGCGATTACGCCGTAGTCGCTGCGCGAAATTGTGGAGGACAGGCGCCCCGCCTGTCCTTCACAGCGTGGACAGGCGAGGGAGCCTGTCCTCCAGCAGCTCCAACACCCGTCCGCGTGACACCTCGCACCATCACAAGTGTGTGTTCGCACTCTTCCCTCCGAAACCGCGCTCTACATTGCTCATCAGTACCTCGCAAGGAGGGCGCATGAGCGCGTCACGCATTCCGAATCCGGCCCGAACGATCGACGAACAACTACGGCTGGCCGGCGTAAGCCGGCGTCACTTCCTCGGCTTCTGCGGCAAGTTGATGGTCGCGGCGCCCGTCGGTCTCGCGATCACGAACTATCTCAGTCCCGCGGCGATGGCCGCGGTCATCGGCAAGGCGCGGCGCCCGTCGGTGATCTGGCTGCACATGCAGGACTGTACGGGCTGCACCGAGACCCTGCTGCGCACGTCGCAGCCCGATCTCGCCGATCTGATTTTCAACGTCATCTCGCTCGACTACCACGAGACGGTGATGGCGGCCTCGGGTCACGACGCCGAGCTCGCATTGCAGGATGCGATGAAGCAGAACGACGGCAAGTACGTGCTCGTCGTCGAAGGCTCGATTCCGAAAGGCAACAACGGCAACTTCGTGAAGATCGCCGGACGGACCGGCATCGACATGCTGAACGACGTGGCCAGTCACTCGGCCGCGGTCATTGCGATCGGCTCGTGTGCAGCGTGGGGCGGAATCCCATCATCCGGACCGAATCCTACCGATGCTGTGGGTGTCGACTCGATTATCAAGAGCAAACCGGTCATCAATATCCCTGGCTGTCCTCCGAATCCGTATGTGCTGTTCGGGACGGTGCTCGAGTATGCGGCGGCCGGCAAGCTGCCGAAGCTCGATGCACTCGGCCGTCCGCTCTTCGCGTTCGACCGCGTGATTCACGATCACTGTCCGCGCCGCGCTCACTTCGATGCCGGACGATTCGCGACCCAGTTCGGCGACGAAGCGCATCGCAGCGGATGGTGCCTCTACAAGCTCGGGTGCAAGGGTCCAGTGACGCACGCGCCATGCTCGACGCTTCACTTCAACGAAGTCGTCGACTGCTGGCCAATCGGCATCGGCTCGCCGTGCGTCGGCTGTACCGAAAAGGAGATCGCCTTCACGGTGCCGATCTTCACGACCGCGGACATCAAGAAGCCCGTTCCTCCCGACTTTTACCCGCACATCGCCGCTGAAGGAAAAGGGATCAGCGCGACGGCCACGGGCGTGGCCGGACTCGTCGGCGGCGCGTTGCTCGGAGCGGCAGTTGTCGCCTCGCGCAAGCTCGAAAAGAAGAGTGATGACCAGTCGCAGAAGGAGGAGTAGACGATGGCTACCGATCGTCGAGCGTTCTTCAAAGGTGTTGCAGCTGCCGCGACGCTGAGCGTCCTGCCCGCCGTCGCGGAAGCGCGCGAGAAGAAGACGGCGCGGTCCGATGCCGTCGGCATGCTGTACGACGCCACTCTCTGCATCGGATGCAAGGCCTGCGTCGTCGCCTGCAAGGAAGTCAATCACATGCCCCCCGACGTCGATGGTTACGGCGACGGGCTTTACGACGCTCCCGAAGGACTCAACGAGTCCACGAAGAACATCATCCAGCTCTACCGCGACGGCGACGCCGGATACTCGTACGTCAAGAAGCAGTGCATGCATTGCATCGACCCCGCTTGCGTCGGCGCGTGCATGCTCGGTGCGCTGCAGAAAGGCAGGTTCGGCGTTGTCGAGTATGACGTCAACAAGTGCGTCGGCTGCCGGTACTGCGAGACAGTCTGTCCGTTCAACGTGCCGAAGTTCCAGTGGAGCAAAGCGGCGCCTCGCATCGTCAAATGCGAGCTGTGCAACTTCCGGTTGAAGGAAGGCAAAGAGCCGGGATGCACCGAGGTGTGCCCGCGCAAGGCCGTGATCTTCGGCAACTACACCGATCTTCTCGATGAAGCGCATCGCCGTCTCAAGGATCACCCGGAGAAGTACGTGCCGAAGGTGTACGGCGAGCACGAAGTCGGCGGCACGCAGGTGCTCTACCTCTCGCACGTTCCATTCGAGAAGCTCGGCTTCCGGTTCGATCAGACCGAATCCGTTCCGAATCTCCAGCAGAGCGTGCAGCACGGTCTTTACAAAGGCTTCGTCGGTCCGGTGGCGCTGTATGCGCTGCTCGGCGCGGTGATGTTCCGCAACCGCGGCAAGAACGAACCCGAGGACCAGGGACCGAGGACCGAGGACTGATTATGAACGTGCAGGCAAAACCGCTCGGCGGCCGGCTCTTCACGACGACGTACAAGATTCTTCTGTTCATCGGCGCGGTCGGAATCGTTCTCACGATCTGGCGTTTCGCGGTCGGACTCGGCGCATCGACCGGACTGTCCGATGGTTATCCGCTCGGACTCTGGATCGCGCTCGACGTCGTCACAGGCACCGCGCTCGCGTGCGGCGGTTACGCAGTCGCGCTACTCGTCTACATCTTCAACAAAGGGAAGTATCACCCGCTCGTCCGTCCGGCCGTGCTGACGAGCGCCCTCGGATACACGCTCGCCGGTCTCTCGGTCGCCATCGACCTTGGCCGGCCGTGGAACATGTGGAAGATCCCGCTCTACGTCTGGAACTGGAACCTCAACTCGCCGCTGCTCGAAGTTGCGCTTTGCATCATGGCGTACGTCGGAGTTCTGTGGATCGAGCTGTCGCCGGCGTTCCTCGAGAGGTTCGGGATCAAAGTCGCGTT
>DASVHS010000117.1:0-3198 GCA_036382495.1 Thermoanaerobaculia bacterium
TGCTCGGCGTCGATTTCAACAAAGAGTTCACCTGGGTAGGATCGTCGATTGCCCTTTCGCCGGAGTCGTGAGGCGCCTGATGAGCTCTCTCCAGGGAATAGGACGAAACTCCACCCTGAGTAGAGTTTCTTGACGGCTCAAAAAAACGCGGCGTACACTCGCTCCACCACACGAATGTCCTCCGATCCGACCATTCGTCACTACCTTTCTATCCACCCATTCGAATCGAAGGAGTAGCTATGGCCACTGTACCCTTGGACAAGTTAAAGGCAGCAGAAACAGCGCTGACACAGATTGAACGGCAATTCGGCAAAGGCTCGATCATGCGCCTCGGCGCGAAGGAGTTCGTGCCGATCAGCGCGATCTCCACAGGCTCGATCGGCGTCGACGCCGCGCTTGGCGTAGGCGGCGTGCCGCGCGGCCGGATCATCGAAATCTTCGGACCCGAGTCGTCGGGCAAGACGACACTTTCCCTCCATGTCATCGCCGAGGCTCAGAAAGCCGGCGGTCTGGCGGCATTCATCGACGCCGAGCATGCCCTCGACGCCGAGTACGCCAAGAAGCTGGGCGTCGACATCGACAATCTGCTGGTCTCGCAGCCGGACAGCGGCGAGCAGGCGCTGGAGATCGCCGAGGTTCTGGTTCGGTCAGGGGCGATTGACGTCATCGTCATCGACTCGGTGGCGGCTCTGGTGCCGCGGGCTGAGCTCGAAGGTGAGATGGGCGATTCTCATATGGGATTGCACGCACGTTTAATGTCGCAAGCTTTGCGCAAATTAACAGCCATTGTTTCGAAGTCGAAAACATCACTCATTTTTATCAACCAGATTCGTGAGAAAATTGGTGTGATGTTCGGCAACCCTGAGACCACCACCGGCGGCCGCGCCCTGAAGTTCTACTCGTCGATCAGGATCGACATCCGCCGCACGAATCAGATCAAGGAAGGCGAAGAGGTGGTCGGCTCACGTGTGAAAGTGAAGGTCGTCAAGAACAAGTGCGCCGCCCCCTTCCGCCACGCGGAGTTCGACGTAGGTTACGGCGAGGGCATCTCCAAGACCGGCGAGCTGATCGACATCGGCATCGAGAACAAGATCATCGACAAGTCGGGCTCGTGGTTCTCCTACGGAGACATGCGTCTCGGGCAGGGCCGCGAGAACGCCAAGCTGTTCATCAAGGAGAACCCCGACCTTTCCGGCGAGATCGAGGCAAAGGTCCGTCGCGCCCTCGGCATCGGAGTTCCCGAGCTGACGGTGATCGAAGGCGGCGAACCGGCAGTTGCCGCTGCACCCTCGAAACCTGCCCGTCTCGCCACGAAGTAACATTGCCGGGGGAGAGGCCAGGCGCCTCTCCTCCGTCTCTCGTGCGACTCGATCAGGCTATCGCCGCCCGTTATCCCGACATCTCCCGCCGTCGCGCGCGCGAGCTGATCGCATCGCGACGCGTTCTCGTCAATGAGCGAGCAGTTTCGATCGCATCGCGTGATGTCGCGCCGGACGATCGCATTGCCGTCGTAGACGAGGTGCCGGAGCTTGTGATCATCGGAGAGAAAGACGATTGGGTTGCTGTCGACAAGCCGGCGGGGATGCCAACGCAGCCGGCGCGCGACCGGAAGCAACGCTCTCTTGAAGAGTTACTGCGGCTACGATTTCGCGAAATCTGGCTCGTTCACCGTCTCGATACGCCCACGAGCGGAATCGTCCTTTTCGCGAAAACGGCCAGTGCAGCGGCGAGGTTGTCGGCGTTGTTCGCCGCGGGTCAGATCCGAAAGACCTACATGGCCATTCTCGAGGGAGAGCTGCACGAGGAGCGAATCGTCGAGACGCCGGTGCATGGCAGGAGCGCGCGAACCACGTTTCGTCCTCAGCGCAGTGACGGCATGACGCTGGCCGAGGTCATCATCGAAACTGGGCGGACCCATCAGATTCGAATCCACGCCGCATCGATCGCTCATCCCGTCGTTGGCGACCGGCGTTACGGTTCCGGAGCGCGAGCGGAGCGACTGATGCTTCATGCCTGGAAGCTGGAGCACGCGAGTTTTGGCGCGCTCGAGGCACCGCCTCCTACTTCTTTCTCTTTCGCGTCGCCCATCCTTCGATAATCCGCTGCGGTGTACGGCTCAGAGCCAGCGCCTCGGGCGGAACATCCTTCGTAATCGTCGAGCCGGCGCCGACGTAGGCCCCTTTACCAATGCGCACTGGAGCAACGAGCTGTGTGTCAGAGCCGATGAAGACGTCGTCCTCGATCACGGTCTTGTGTTTGTTCACGCCGTCGTAGTTGCAGGTAATCGTGCCGGCCCCAATGTTCGCGTCCGCGCCCACGTCGGCGTCGCCGATGTACGAAAGATGCGATGCCTTTGCGCCGTCGCCGAACACGGCTTTCTTTGTCTCGACGAAATTGCCGATCTTCACGTGGCGTCCAAGCCGGGTCTCCGGCCGGAGGTGTGCATACGGTCCCACTGACGCCTCATCCCCGATCTCCGCGTTCTCGGCTACCGTGCCCGTTTTGAGATGAACGTCGTCACCGGCAGTGACGTCGATCAGGTGCACCCCAGGCTCGATTACGCAGCGCGAGCCGATTGTCGTCATCCCTTCGATCGTCACAAATGGATAGACGACGGTGTCGTTGCCGATCGAGACGGTGGAGTCGATCACGACCGTAGCCGGGTTGCGGAACGTGACGCCTTCCCTCATCAGCTTCGCCACCACACGGTTCTGGATCTCGCCTTCCACCGAGGCAAGATCGGCGCGCGAATTTACGCCGAGTGCCTCGATCGGATTGTCAGCGACGACGGCGCCGACGCGCTTGCCGGCGGTACGGAGCACTCCGAGGAGATCCGTCAGGTAGTACTCGCCTTGGGCGTTGTTCGTTGAAAGATTGCGAAGGTTGTCGAAAAGGTGCTCGCCGTCGAAAACGTAGATACCAGCGTTGACCTCGTTAATGCTCTTTTCCGCCTCGGTCGCATCCCTGGCCTCGACGATGCGGGTCACCGCGCCCGCGGCGTCACGAACGATGCGGCCGTACAAACCCGGATCGTCCAGCTTCATCGTGAGCAATGTGAGCGCGTTCTGCGATCGCTCATGCTCGTTGAGCAGCCGTCGTAACGTCTCCGGGCGCGTGAGCGGCACGTCTCCCGAAAGGATGAGGACGTTCCGTCCGCGATCGACGAGCGCCGCCGCTTGCAGGACCGCATGCCCTGTG
>DASVHS010000118.1:0-22280 GCA_036382495.1 Thermoanaerobaculia bacterium
TCGCGAGTCGCGCGGTGAAGTCCTGCCACACAGACATTGGATAGACGAGAGCTTTCTCCCCGTCGTGCGATGTGATGAAGCAATCGCGTCCGTATTGTTCTTCGATGACTTTGCGGAAGTCCGCCGGGACCTTCAGGCGGCCTTTGTCATCAACGGTGGCGGGGGCATGCCCCATCAGGACATTGAGTTCCACGAGCAGTAGAGCCTTTGAGGGACGGTTCTACCACTTGCGACCACTCTTGTCCACTAAAATCCACCAAACCGAACCGCTACTTCGCCATCCTCTTGAGTTTTCCCAGAAGTCCGTCCGCGACCAGGTTGTCGGCGGCGTTGAGCACCTTCTTCAGGGAGGCGAGCAACTCCTGATCCCCGCTCCAATGCTCCTGCAGAATCGCGACGTCCGTGTCCGCGAGCATCTTATTGAGGATGTAGACGCCAAACAGGAGATCGTCGAGGTAGCCGATCGGGCCGACGATGGCTTCGGGGATGATGTCGAACGGAAAGATGAAATACGCGACGCCGCTGCCGAGGAGGACCTTGTGCTTGCCGTTGACGCGGCGATCGCTGGCGAGCCGCCACAACAGCATGAACACGTCCGGCACGAGCAGCAGAAAATCGCCGAACTTCTCAGCGACGCGGCCGCCTCGCTCGAGATAGGAATGGATGCGTTTGCGCAGCCGGTCGTAAAAGCGGATCGCTTTTCCGCGCGGAACGTCGTCGTCAGGCGCGATCGATGTTTCTGTCTGAGTTTCCATCGGACCCTCCCGTGGGTTGCGGCAGATCGGCGCCACCTCTTCCGAGTGTCACCACCAGGCCGCCCTCGATGATCCAGATCTTCTGGATGTCGGTAGAAACGAAATTTGGCAAGAATCGATCCAGCGTCACGACGAGTGTTGCCGGCTCTTCGAACGCGACGAGATCTTTCGGCAGCCGGCTTTTCATCAGACCGAACAGGAACGATGGGATCGGAAATCCTGCTGCCGACACACTTCGCAGCGGAACACGCACGGTCGTCCCGCTGGCGCGGATCTCCGTGATGTCGACAGTGAACGACACGGCGATGAATTTGCGAATCGTTCCTTCGACACGAAGCAATCCATTGGAAAAACGAAGGTCGATTTTCTCGATCGGCTCCGTCCGGCCGATCATCGACTTCATCATCGTGTTGAGCTTGTCTCCATCGACGCGAACTTCGAGCGAATCCCACTCGACGAAATGAGCCATCGACGAAGTATTATCAGCGCCGCGTGCCGAAGCGGACCGATATTCATTCCATCCTCATCATTGGTTCCGGCCCGATCATCATCGGCCAGGCCTGCGAGTTCGACTATTCCGGAACCCAGGCGTGCAAGGCCCTGAAGGAAGAGGGCTACCGCATCATCCTCGTCAACTCGAATCCGGCGACGATCATGACGGACCCGGAGTTCGCCGACCGGACCTACATCGAGCCGCTGACGCCCGAGACTCTCGAGCGAATTATCGAGCGCGAGAAACCGGACGCGATCCTGCCGACCGTCGGCGGCCAGACCGGGATCAATCTCGCCAGCGCTTTGTGGGAAAGCGGCGCGCTGCAACGCCACAACGTCGAGCTCATCGGCGCGAACTATCTGGCCATCAAGACGGCCGAGGACCGGCAGCTGTTCAAGGAAATGATGGTGCGGATCGGAGTGGAGGTTCCGCGCTCGGGATCGGCAAAGACGCTCGAAGAAGGTGAGCAGATCGCGCGCGAAATCGGATTCCCCCTGGTGATCCGGCCTTCATTCACGCTGGGCGGATCGGGCGGCGGCATCGCCTACAACGTCGAAGAGTTCCGCACGATCGTGTCGCGCGGGCTCGATCTCTCACCGGTGCACAACATACTCGTCGAAGAGTCGGTGATCGGCTGGAAAGAGTTCGAGCTCGAGGTCATGCGCGACAAAGCGGACAACGTGATCATCGTCTGCTCGATCGAGAACCTCGATCCGATGGGTGTGCACACCGGCGACTCGATCACCGTCGCGCCGCAGCAGACGCTGACGAACAACGAGTATCAGGAAATGCGCGACGAAGCGAAGCGCATCATCCGCGCGATCGGCGTCGAGACGGGCGGCAGCAACATTCAATTCGCGGTGCATCCGACAACGGGCCGGCGCCTGGCCATCGAAATGAATCCGCGCGTGTCGCGGTCGTCCGCACTGGCGTCGAAGGCGACCGGATTCCCGATCGCGAAATTCGCGGCGAAGCTGGCGGCCGGCTACACACTCGACGAAATCCCGAACGACATCACGAAGAAGACGCCGGCGTCGTTCGAGCCCTCGATCGATTACGTCGTCGTGAAGCTCCCCCGCTTCGCCTTCGAGAAATTCCGGCAGACACCCCCGATCCTAGGGCTATCGATGCAGTCGGTCGGCGAAGCGATGGCCATCGGCCGCACATTCAACGAGGCGTTGCAGAAAGGGCTCCGTTCACTGGAGATCGGCGTCAGCGGACTGGAAACGCGCAACACTCCGGTCGAGCGGTTGCCGGAGCTGCTGCGGACGCCGACTCCCGATCGCATCTTCGCAATCGGCGACGCGATGCGCAGCGGCATGACCGTCGAGCAGATCCATCAAATCTCGATGGTCGATCCGTGGTTTTTGCGCGAGATGCGCAAGATCGTGGAGATGGAGCGGGAAATCAGTGTAGGACAGGCACTCCTGCCTGTCCCCCCCGGACAGGCAGGAGTGCCTGTCCTACACATGTTTCGCTGGAAGCGCAATGGCTTCTCCGATCGCCAGATCGCGAAACTCCAGAATCGAACCGAGGACGAAGTCCGCAAACAGCGTCACGCACTCGGCATCCGTCCCGTCTACAAACGCGTCGACACGTGCGCCGCCGAATTCGAAGCGTCGACTCCGTATCTCTACTCGACCTACGAGCAGGAAAACGAAGCTGCGCCAACGAACCGCCGCAAAGTCATGATCCTCGGTTCCGGTCCGAACCGGATCGGCCAGGGCATCGAGTTCGATACCTGCTGCGTGCACGCGTCATTCGCACTGCGCGAGATCGGCTTCGAGACGATCATGGTCAACTGCAATCCGGAAACGGTGTCGACCGATTACGACACGTCCGATCGTCTCTACTTCGAGCCACTGACACTCGAGGACGTGCTGGAGATCGTCGAGCTCGAGAAACCGGAAGGCGTCATCGTGCAGTTCGGCGGACAGACTCCGCTCAAACTGGCGAAGCAACTCGAAGCCGCCGGTGTCCCGATGTGGGGAACGTCCGTCGACTCCATCGATATCGCCGAGGATCGCGAGCGGTTCGGCGAGTTGACGCGAAAGCACGACATCCTCGTTCCCGCGAACGGCATCGCCACATCGGAAGACGAAGCGTTGCGCGTCGCGAACCGCATCGGCTACCCCGTCGTCGTCCGTCCTTCGTACGTCCTCGGCGGACGGGCCATGGCGATCGTGTTCGACGATCTCATGTTGCGCGAGTACATGGCGTACGCGGTCGAAGCGGCGCCGGGACATCCGATCCTCATCGATCGCTTTCTCGAAGACGCGATCGAGCTCGACGTCGATGCAATTGCGGACGGCACCGATGTTGTCATCGCCGGCGTCATGGAACACATCGAGCTCGCCGGGATTCACTCCGGCGACTCGACGACGGTCATCCCGCCGTACATCATCGGACACCGCGAACAGGACCGCATCCGCCGCCGGACGGTCGAGCTCGCGCGCGCGCTGAACGTCATCGGCCTGATGAACGTGCAGTACGCGATTCAGCACGGCGAGCTGTACGTCCTCGAAGTGAATCCGCGCGCGTCGCGGACCGTTCCGTACGTTTCGAAAGCGACAGGCGTTCCCTTTGCCAAAATCGCAGCGCGCGTCATGGCTGGTCAATCGTTGCGCGAGCAGGGACTCGTCACCGAGCCGCGCGTCGAAGGCTTCTTCATCAAGGCGCCGGTCTTCCCGTTCAGCCGCTTCCCGCGCGAAGACACCGTCCTCGGTCCGGAAATGAAATCGACCGGCGAAGTGATGGGCAGCTCGCACAACTTCGGCGAGGCGTATTCGAAGGCGCTCCTGGGCGCCGGCGTCCGTCTGCCGCTCGGCGGGACCGCGTTCATCTCCGTCAACGACAACGACAAACGCCCGATCGTCGTGCAGCTCGCACGCGAGCTCGCGACCCTCGGATTCAAACTGATCGCGACGTCGGGCACGCGCGATTTCCTCGTGCGACATGGCATTGACGTCGGCGTCACGTGGAAAGTCCACGAGATCGAGCGGCCGAACATCATCGATCGCATGATCAACGGCGAGGTCACGCTCGTCATCAACACGCCGCTCGGCCGATCAGCGTTCCACGATGACACCTACATCCGCCGCAACGCGCTGCAACTGGGAATCCCCTGCATTACAACGTTGACCGCGGCGACCGCGTGCGTGGAAGGAATCCGCGCCGGACGCGACGGCGTGCGCACATTCACAACGCTGCAGGAACAGCACGCTCTCAGTGGAGCGTCGCCGTCATCCGCAGCGATTCGCGGCTAGGGAACCTGGAGCTCGGTGTTCAGGAACAACTTGCGCGAGGCGAGTTCGGTCTTGAACGGACTCATCGCGCGGATCGTGTAGCCAACGCGTTTCCCCGTCGATGACTTATGAACCGGGCCCGAGAGTTGTCGATGCGGGCGCGCCGTCCCCGGCTTGCGCGACTTGAACGCCATCGTCGAGAACGGCGACGGCCTCTCGAATTCGATCACAAGCTCGTCGACCGCCAGGTCCGCACCGCCGAGGTAGCGGAAGTCCCACTCGACGCCTTCACCGGGGCGAAGCGAGACCTCTTCCGGGTTCACGCTGATGAATACACGGCCGCCGCCCTGCTCCACGTCGACGCGAACAGGAACGGTGCGTGTGACGAACTCGGTGACATCTTCCGGCCGGATCAACCGATCGGATGACGCCGGCGGCGCCGCGATCAACGATGGTGCCTCGGCGCGCGGAGGTGCCGGGATGAATGACGAAGGGCGGGGCTTGTCCACACCCTGCGGAAGCCACGCGGCAACCGGCGCGCCGTTCGAGTGAACGCGGGGGCGGGCGCGTCGGGCGCGAGTCTTTTTCACGTCGACCACCGGTCTTGCGACAGCGGCCGGGACAATCCGCGCCACGGCCGCCTTCGCGGTGGCGACCGGCCTGGCCGGGACGGCCGCGACGGCACGCTTCACTGCTTTCGTCGCCTTCGCGACGGCTTTCGGGGCAGCCTTTTTCACGGCTCGCACGGGCCGAGGCGGCTTCCGCGGAGCGACCTTTTTCTTGATCGCGCGAGCGGCGCTCTTTGCGCGGGCAGCAACCTTCCCGCTCACACGTCGGCTCGCCGCGGCGGCCTTCTTCTTCCCCTGCACCTTAGCCATCGGATCTCTCTCTTCCCGTGAAGGCTGAAAAATGGATGGCGCAATATAGCAGCGGCGTGAGCCGTCTGCTTATAAAAAAACCGGCGCGCTCAGCTGAAGACGCCGGCGACGCTGAATCCGCCGTCGATGGCGATGCATTGGCCCGTGATGTAGGACGCCGCCGGCAGGCATAGAAAAGCCGTAAGTCCTGCGACTTCTTCAATTTCGCCGACCCGACCCATCGGTGTGCGCGCCAGGATGAGGGATAGACGCGCTGGATCGTTCAACACAGGCTCGGCCAGCGGAGTGCGGATGTACCAGGGCGCCACAGCGTTCACCCGGATTCCATCTTTCGCCCATTCTGCTGCAGTCGAGCGCGTCATCTGAGCGACCGCGGCCTTGCTCATCGCGTACGGCGTGCCCGTGCCGAGGTTCCGAAAGGCGGCGACGGAGACGACGTTGACGATCGACGCGTCGCCGGCCGAGCGAAGCAGCGGATAAGCGGCGCGGCACATCGCGAACGCGGCATCCATGTTCGTCTCGCGCAGGTGAACATATTCGGCTTCGGTGTAGTCGATCGTCGCTTTGCGGATGTTCGTGCCGGCGTTGTTGATGAGGATGTCGAGATGGTCGATCGCCGCAAAGATCGCTGCGCGGTCGTCCCCGTGAGTGACATCGCCGCGGATCGCGCGCGTCCCTTCGCGGCTCTCCGCCCATTTTGTGAGCCGTTCTTCATCGCGTGCGACGCCGATGACCGTCGCTCCGAAGCTGAGCAGCTCGTCGGCGATGCCGAGTCCGATGCCGCTCGTGCATCCGGTGACGAGCGCGGTTTTTCCGCGGAGGGTCCAGCGATCGTTTGTCATCCTGAGCCGCTATCCAATCGCATTCTTCAACACCTCTCGCAGTTCTTCCGCAATCGTCCTGATCTGCGCATCGTCCTCGCCTTCGACCATGACGCGCACGAGATTCTCGGTTCCGGAGTAACGAACGAGAATGCGCCCGCGCGTGCCGAGGTCCTGAAGCGCCTTCTTATACGCGGCCTGAAAGTTCGGCAGAGAATCGAGCGGCGGCTTCGACCCCACTTTCTGATTCAGCAGGAGCTGCGGCATCGGCGTGAATGTGCGCAGCTGCGAAAACTTCTTCGACAGTCCCGCCAGGATCTCGCCGATAACGAGCGCGGTGTGAATCCCGTCGCCGGTCGTGTGTACCGTCAGGTCGATGATGTGACCCGACTGTTCGCCGCCGAGCATCGCGTTGTGCTGCTGCATCAGCTCGAGCACGTATTTGTCGCCGACCTGCGCGCGCAGCAGCTCGATGCCGTCAGCCTTCAATTGCTTCTCGAAGCCGAAGTTCGACATCACGGTCGTCACCACCGCGTCGGTCTTCAATTTTTTCGAGCGACGCAGATGCTGGGCCCAGAGATAGATGATCTCGTCACCGTCGCGGATTTTCCCGGCGTCGTCGGCGAAGATCGCGCGATCGGCGTCGCCGTCGAACGCAACGCCGAAGTCCGCATTCCGCTGCACGACGACTTCGGCGAGTGTCTCCGGATGCATCGCGCCGGACTTCTCGTTGATGTTGCGTCCGTTCGGCTGATCGTGGATGACGACGACTTCTGCACCGACGCGACGGAAAACTTCCGGACCGATGCGGAACGCAGCACCGTGTCCGGTGTCGAGAACGACCTTGCGTCCCATCAACGCATTGGGCCGCACGCCGGAGACCAGAAACCGTTCGTACGACTCGATCAGCTCCTTGGATTCGCCGAGCGGCGTGTCGGGAATCGTGACCTCGTCACGACGGATCGCGCGCAGCTCATCCTCGATCTGCTCCTCGATCGCGTCGGCCAGTTTCATTCCGTCGTGACCGAAGATCTTCACCCCGTTGTCGGTGAAGGGATTGTGCGATGCGGAGATCGAGATTCCCGCGGCGGCGTCGGACGTCCGGCAGAGGTACGCGACTCCCGGCGTCGGGATGACGCCGATGAGCAGCGCCTCCCCTCCGCCCGCCGCCACGCCCGCGGTCAACGCGCGCGCGATCTCCGGTCCGGATTCGCGCGTGTCCATGCCGAGGAGGATGCGCGGTTTGCCGGACGGGGTGCGCAGGCGGTGACCGAGAGCCTCGCCGAGCGCAAACATCGTGGCGACGTCGAGTGGATACTCGTGCGCCTTGCCGCGGATGCCGTCGGTTCCGAACAGACTCCTCATGGTTTCTTCTCTGCGCTGCCTTTGTTTTCTGCCGGATCGGAGGGCGCCGTTGTCGCCGGAGGCACTTCCTCGAGCACGGGCACAGTCACCTGGGTTGTGAGCGGCGCGACGACGCGAACCAGCGGAGAATCCGACACGACCGCAACACTTTGCACGAATGTGGCCGTGCGGTTGGTCATGTTAATGCGCTCGGTGCTGACCTCGCTCATGACTCGGATCTGCGACGCCGGACCGGAAACGAGCGCGCGATCGGGATCGAGCGTCGGATCGCCGATGAGATAACCCGCCGGCGGATGGCCGTCGAGGAGCGGCCGGATCAACACGGCACGCTGCCGCAGCGGCTCGACATGAAACTGCAATTTGTTCGGATCGATGGCCACAACTTCGATGTCGGGCGGCGTGTGCACGGCCTGCGGGCGCAGCGTGACCGTCACGTCGCCGCCTTGTCTGATGAACGCGACGTCGACCGGAACGTCGAGCGTCTGCGACGACGCGGAGTGGAGATCGGACGCGCGCCCGCGAAGACGGACGCTGACCGTCTCCGGCACCGGCGTCGTGATCACGAACTCGCGCGGCATTCCGACGATCGACAGCGGAGCACCGAAGCGCCGCTCGTAAACGCGCTCGCGGCGCGGTGCCGAAACGACGACCCACACGATGAGCGCAAGAAACAGCGCGACAAATTTGAGCGCGAGGTTCTTCACGGGCCCACTCCGAACCGTTCGATGAGCAGCTGGCGCAACGTCATCCGATCGAGATTCTCATGCAACGTCCCCTCGCTCGCCGCAGCGATCGATCCGTTCTCCTCGGAGATGACAATCAGGAACGCATCGCTTTCTTCGCTGAGGCCGAGCGCAGCGCGATGACGCGTTCCGTGCGCAAGCTTCGGATCGGCGGCGGTGGTCAGCGGGAGAAAAACTCCAGCGGCGACAACACGATTGCCGCGGATGATCGCCGCACCGTCATGAAGCGGCCCGCCGGGCGTGAAGATCGCGACGAGAAGGTCGGCGGTGACAATCGCATCGAGCGGCTTCGCCGACTCTTCGTAGATCCGCAGCGTGTGCGCGCCCTCGATCGCGATCAACGCGCCGATCCGTTTTCCTGCGAGGACCTCGCACGCATCGAGGATCGGCTCGACCGCCTCGGTGCCGTTTCGACGCCGGAAAACCGCCAGGAGCGGATTGCGGCCCATCCTCGCCAGCGCCCGACGGATCTCCTGTTGAAAGAGAACGATGATCGCGAACGGAAGGTAAAAAAGGATGCCGCGCGAGATGACTTCGAGCGCGGTGAGCTCGAATGCGCGCGCGATGAAGTAGGTGCTGGCGAGCAACATCAGCCCGATCGAGATCTGCATGGCGCGCGTGCCGCGAATGAGATTGAGGATGCCGTAGATGATGACTGCCACGAGCAGCACGTCGACAGCGTCGCGCCACGTGAAAGCCATGGACATCAGGCGATCGAAGAAGTTCACGCCCGCGCCTTTTCGTCGATCGCGACAATGACTCTGAGGAAGTCGACCGTCTGCCGCACATCGTGGACTCGAACGACTGCCACGCCGCCGCGGAACGCCGCGGCGACCGCGGCAAGTGACCCGACCATGCGATCGGGCCCGGCCGGGCGTCCGGTGAGGTTCCCGATGAACGCCTTCCGCGACGCACCGATGACGACGGGGGCAATCGCGCGAAACTCGCCACAACGCGCCAGGATCTCGAGATTCTGCTCGCCGTTTTTCGCGAAGCCGATGCCAGGGTCCACGAGGATCTGGCTCGAGTCCACGCCGCCATCGATCGCGCGCGCGACGAAGGCACGCAGCTCCGTCGCAACGTCGTCCACGACATCGCCGTACTTCGTGAGTTGCTGCATCGTTCGCGGATCGCCGCGCCTGTGCATCAGAACGACCGGTACACGGGAACGTGCAACGAGTGCAAGCATCGCCGGATCGTCGCGGAGCGCCGATACGTCATTGACCATATCCGCGCCGGCATTCAGCGCCGCCTCCGCTACGGTGGCTTTTGTCGTATCGATCGAGATCACGACATCCGATCGCCGCCGAATCTCTTCGATGACCGGAACGACTCGCGCGATTTCCTCGCCCGCCGTGACTGCCTCCGCACCCGGCCGCGTCGACTCACCACCGATGTCGATGATCGCCGCGCCGTCTTCTTCCATCTGCATCGCTGCGTGCACGGCCTTCGACTGATCGAAATGCACGCCGCCGTCGGAAAACGAATCGGGTGTGACGTTGAGGACTCCCATGACGAGGGGTATGTGCGAGATCTCGAGATGTCGACCGCGCGGCAGAACAATCACACGTCGCGTTCCCTCACGATGCGCGCGCCCAGCCCATTCAACCGTTCCTCGATCCGTTCGTAGCCTCGATCGATCTGGTTGATGTTGTGGATCACGCTTTCGCCTTTTGCGCAGAGCGCCGCGAGAAGAAGCGCCATGCCCGCGCGGATGTCAGGACTGGAGATCTCGCTCGCGTACAGCCGGCTGCCGCCGACGATGATCGCGCGATGCGGATCGCAGAGGATGATCCGCGCGCCCATGCCGATCAGCTTGTCGGTGAAGAACAGGCGCGACTCGAACATCTTCTCGAAGATCATCACCGTCCCTTCGGCCTGCGTGGCGACGATGATCATGATCGACAGCAGGTCGGCCGGGAACAGCGGCCACGGTCCGTCATCGATTTTCGGCACGGCTGCACCGATGTCGTAGCGGACACGCAGCTCCTGGTCCTTCGGCACACGGATGTTCTTGCCTTCGATCTTGATGTCGATGCCGAGTTTCTCGAGCATCAGCCGGACGGCGTACATGTGTTCGGGCACGCCGTCTTCGATGAGCAGCTCGCTGCGGGTCACCGCGGCGAGTCCGATGTACGAGCCGACTTCGATGTGATCGCTGGGGATGTAGAACTCCCCACCACTTAGAGAATCGACCCCGCGGATGCGAAGTGAGTTGGTCGCGATCCCTTCGATCTGAGCGCCGAGGGAGTTGAGGAAGAAGCAGAGGTCCTGGACGTGCGGTTCCGCCGCCGCGTTGTAAATCTGCGTATCGCCTTCGGCCAGAACCGCGGCCATGATCGCGTTCTCCGTCGCGGTGACCGATGCTTCGTCGAGAAACATTTTCTTGCCGACCAGCTGGCGTGCGCTCATCTGATACGCCGTCGCGGACACTTCGATCTGCGCGCCGAGGGCTTCGAGTGCGAGGAGGTGAGTGTCGACGCGACGGCGGCCGATCGCGTCGCCTCCCGGTTTCGCGACAACGACTTCGCCGCACCGCGCCAGAAGCGGACCCGCCAGCAGGATCGACGCACGGATTTTTTTCGACAGCTCGGGATCCGGTGTCGAAGAGCACGTGCCCTTCATGTGAACACGAACGACGTTGTTTCCCTGTCGATCGACAAGCGCACCGAGACCTTCGAGGATCTGCAGCATGACCCGGACGTCCTGAATGTCCGGCAGGTTGCGGAGCGTGATCGGCTGATCGGTCAAGAGACACGCGGCCAGGATCGGCAGCGCCGCATTCTTGTTCCCACCGGGACGAATCGTCCCTTCGAGACGCCGCCCACCCTCGACGATGAACCGCTCCATTGCCATCGGGCGCGAATTGTATCGGTTGTCGGTTATGGGTCGATGCCGTATCTTGATCGTGATGATCGTGGCTCCGCTCGGATCGGGCAGCGCAGGCAACGCCTACTATTTCGAGAGCGATGGCACCAGCATCCTCGTCGACGCCGGCCTGGGTCCGCGGGAAACCCGAAAACGCCTCGAGCTGGTCGACCGCAACATCGAGCTGCTGAAGGCGATCGTCGTCACGCACGAACACTACGATCACATCCGCGGCGCCGAACGGATCGCCCGCAAATACGGCATCCCGCTGTATCTGACGCGCGGCACGCTCAACGCCAGCCGCATCGATCGCGACGACATGAACATCGTCGTATTCGAAAACAACACCACGTTTTCGATCGGCGAGTTGAACGTTCACGCGCGGCGCACACTTCATGATGCCGCCGACCCGGCGTGCTTCGTGATCGAGGCTCGCGACGGCACGCGCGTCGGACTGGCCAGCGACCTCGGCCACGCGGATGATCCGGTCGTCCGGCACCTGAGCGACTGCGACGGCCTCTTCTTCGAAGCGAATCACGACGTCGACATGCTGCGCATGGGCACGTACCCATGGAGTCTCAAGCGACGCATCATGTCGCGCTTCGGTCATCTCTCGAACGACGACGCGATGACCGCCGTGCAGCGGATGATGGGCGCCGACCTGAAGACGCTGTGCCTGATCCACCTGTCGGAAAAGAACAATCACGAATCGATCGTTCGAGACCTGGCGACGCGGCTTCTGCAGCGGAACGGCGTTCAGCTCGAGCTCGGAATCGCGAAACAGTTCCAGCCGACGGGAGTGTTTGACATACGACGGCGTGGCGTTGCGCGTCGCGCAACATTACCGTCTGGTGCGCAGTTGGCGCTTTTCTAAGGTAGAAGTCAGAAGGCAGAAGGCAGAAGTGTGAATTTCTTACTTCTGCCTTCTGCCTTCTGACTTCTGCCTTATGAAAGCAACAGTCATCGTTGAGCTCAAGACGTCCGTCCTCGACCCTCAGGGCAAGGCCATCCAGCATTCGCTCACCTCGCTCGGCTTCTCCGGTGTGGAAGATGTTCGCGTCGGCAAACTGTTTCGCATTACGCTTGCGGAAAGTGGGCAGACCCGCGGAGACGTCGAAACCCAGCTTCGTCAGATGTGCGAGCGGCTCCTTGCGAACACCGTCGTCGAGAACTTCTCGTTCACGCTCGAGGAGTAAGCGGGGCGCACTCGGTCTGATCATTTCTTTCGCGGCATCTCTCCTCGTCGCGGCAACTCCAACCAAAACTCTCACGGTCGTGCCGTCGCATGACTCGAAAGTCGTGCGGAGATGGTCGATCGCCGGCGGCCCTCGTGGTGTGGCGATTGGCAACAGCGGGATGATCTACGTGGGTCTCGCCGACAAGCAGGCCGTCGACGTGATCGACAGCAAGAGTGGCGCGATCGTTCGCGAGCTGGTCCTCGACTCCGCGGAAATCGCCGCGACCAAAGAGCTCGTCACGCTGCGCACGAATCGCGACAAGACCCGCCTCTACATCGCAAACGGCAGTGACGAGAGCGCGACGATCCTGTCGCTGCCCGATCTCGCCGTCGTTCGAGAGATCACCATGGAGGGCGAAGCGATCCGCGACGCACTTCCCGATCCGAGCGGACGCTATCTCTACCTTCTCGGCCGGCGCGTTCACATTTTCGACGGGGACGGAAAACAGGAACTTCGGACCATCGAGTTCGCCGATCCGATGGCCTTCGCGATCAGCAGCAACGGAACGACCCTCGCCGTCCTGGCCACCGAGGATTTCGGGAACGCGAAGGCGACGGTCGTGGCGTTGTACAACACGACCTCGTTCGCTGAAGTCACGAGGGATCCGATGCAGACCGATCAGGTGATCGACTCGGCGATGTTCGCCGCAAACGATCGCGCACTGATCGCGTTGAGCCGCGATTCGCTGTTCGAGAAACCGCTCGTGACTCACGCGGCGAAGTCGATGGCCAGCGGTGCCGACGGACGGATGCGTATGACCGTCGAGTTCGGCGATCTCGTCAACAGCGAGCGCATCTGCCTGCCCGAAGGAAGCGGACCGCAGATCGCAACGCTCGGAGCAGCGAACGATCAACTGCTGTTTGCCGAAAGGCGCTGCTCGTCGAGCGGCGCGTTCGCGGGATCCAGCCGTCGCGTGACGCCGGCGTCGCTGTATGGAGTCAACGCGTACGCGGTCGCTTACGATCGCGAGAAAAACAATCTCGTCGTCACGGAGAAGAGTGGTTACCTTACAATTTACAAGGTACCGGCGCCTGCGCTGGTTCACTGATGAAATTCGGCATCGTCATCCTGCCCGGCTCCAATTGCGATCACGACGCCATGCATGTCACGAAAGACGTGCTGGGCAGCGACGCAGAATTCCTCTGGCATAAAGATACTGATCTCAAAGGCAGCGACTGCGTCATCATCCCCGGCGGATTCGCATACGGCGATTACCTGCGCGCGGGCGCGCTCGCGAAATTCGCTCCGATCATGGAGCCCATCCGCCGCCACGCCGCCACCGGCGGCCTCGTCCTCGGCATCTGCAACGGGTTCCAGGTGCTGACCGAAGTCGGCCTCCTTCCGGGAGCGCTGATGCGAAACCAGCATCTTCGTTTTCTCAGCCGCGACATTCTGATGCGCGTCGAAGAGACCGACACACCTTTCACGTCCGGGATGGAGCGCGGACAGATCCTTCGTGCGCCGATCGCGCATGGCGAAGGCAATTACTACGCGGAAGACGACGTGCTCGATCATCTCGAGCGAAGTGGCCGCGTGATTTTCCGCTACTGCGACGACGAAGGACGGCTCACCGCGGAAGCGAATCCGAATGGATCGGCACGACACATCGCCGGCATCTGCAACGAGGGGCGCAACGTGCTCGGCCTCATGCCCCATCCGGAGCGCTGCGCCGAGGCAATCCTCGGAAACGCGGACGGTCTGGCGGTCTTCAAGTCGATTGCGGCATCATTCGCGCGTGTTTAACGCGCAAATCCGATTTTTCATCCGCTGATGGCAAAGACCGCGCTCATCTCCGGCGGCGCTCGCGGCATCGGCCGCGTTACAGCGATGCGCCTTCTGCTCGACGGCTGGAACGTCGCCATCACGTACAACTCGTCGAAAGAAGCGGCACAGGCGTTTCAGAAAGAAGCGAATTCAGGCCTGTCGCATGACAAGCCGCGACTCGTTGCGTACGAAGCCGACGTTCGTGACGCCGCGCGCGCCAAGGCGGTCGTCGAAACCATCGTCACGAATTTCGGATCGCTCGACGCGCTGATCAACAACGCCGGCATCCGCCGCGATGCGTTGCTCTACAACATGGCCGAGAGCGACTGGCGCGACGTCATCGAGACGAATCTCCACGGCGCGTTCTCGCTCACGAAAGTCGTCGTTCCGGTGATGCTGCAGCAGCGCAGTGGCGCGATCGTGAACGTGACATCGCTCTCCGGTCTTCACGGTGTCGCCGGGCAGACGAACTATTCCGCAGCGAAGGGCGCGATCGTGGCCATGACGCGATCGCTCGCGCGCGAGGTCGCCCGCAGCGGCATTCGCGTGAACTGCGTCGCGCCCGGCCTGGTCGACACCGACATGACCGCAGGACTCGACCCCGAAGTGCGGAAGGAAATGATCCGGCAGGTCCCCATGCGCAGGATGATCCGCGCCGACGAAGTGGCCGGTGCAATCGCGTTCCTGCTTTCCGATGACGCCAGCGGAATGACGGGACAGGTCCTGTGTATCGATGGCGGCCTCTCGGCATGACCTGGTTCTCGGTTGTCATTCCCACCTACAACCGTCTGGACATGCTGCTGCGCGTTCTCGATGCGCTGCAGAAGCAGACCGGTGCGCCCGAATTCGAGACGATCGTCATCAACGACGGATCGAAGGACGACACCGACCGCGTGCTCGCCGACCGCAGCGACATCGTGTTTCGCACGCAGGCGAACTCCGGTCCGGGACGCGCGCGCAATCACGGCGTCTCACTGGCACGAGGGCGCTTCGTCATCTTCATCGGCGACGACACAGTGCCCGAGTCGAATTTCCTCGCCGAGCACGCGCGCATCCATCACGCCACGAACGACGAGCGCCTGACCGCGTGCGTCGGCTACACCGGCTGGCCGCGCGGCGGACACGTCACGGCATTCATGGATTACATCAACGACTACGGACTGCAATTCGGTTATCGCCTGATCGAAGACGGCACGATCGTCCCGTTCAACTTTTTCTACACGTCGAACATCTCGATCGATCGCGAAGTGCTGGCCGCGAATCCGTTCGACACGACGTTCCCGTCCGCGGCGTGGGAAGACATCGAGCTCGCATACCGGCTCGACCGGCTCGGCCTGAAGATCCACTACAACGCCCGCGCGGTCACACGTCACTACCATCCGATGACGGTCGACTCCTTTGCGCGACGCCAGTACACGGTCGGGAAGTCCGGCGCCATCTTCTACCGCAAACATCCCGAGCTCGGCCACTTCCTCGGCGTCCACGAGCTGGAGACGCGCAAGCTCGCGGATGAAACGCAGCTCGCGCGCCTCCGCCGCCGCGCGCGGATGGGTGAACGTTTCCGTCTTCTAGCGCGGTCGAGTGTGTTCGAAAAACTGATGCGCGAGCACTACCTGCGCGGTCTGCGCGACGGCCTGGCGGCGTCGCCATCGTGACGGCCCCTCATCCGCGCTTCGCGCACCTTCTCCCCGCAGGCGGGGCGAAGGCTCTGATGGGACGCTGGCTCGTCAGAATGACTACAATCGCCCGCCGTGTTCATCACATTCGAAGGAATCGAAGGATCGGGAAAATCGACACAACTGCAGCGTGTCGCGGCTTTCCTGCGCGAGAGCGAGCGCACCGTCGTCACGACGAAAGAGCCGGGCGGGACGCAGATCGCCGACCGGATCCGCGCCATCCTTCTCGACTCGAAGAACGTCATCGACCCGATCGCCGAGGTGTTGTTGTTCGCGGCGTCGAGGAGGCAGAACACGATGGAGATCATCCGTCCTGCCACGGATCGCGGCGACGTCGTGCTCTGCGATCGCTACACGGATTCAACATTGGCGTACCAGGGATTTGGTCGCCTGATCAATCTCGATCAGTTGCGCACGCTCAATCGATGGGCCACCGGCGATCTCGATCCCGACCTCACGCTGATCTTCGATCTGCCTGAGGATGTGGGACTGTCGCGGGCGATGCGCCGCAACTCCAGTGCCGCTGCGGACGAGGGGCGGTTCGAGGCGGAGGACGTCCGTTTTCATCGACGCGTCCGTGAGGGCTACCTGTCACTGGCGAAAGAAAATACGAAGCGATACGCGGTCATCGATGGGACAGGAGCGATCGACGAAGTGTTCCAGCGGACGCGCGAAGTGATCACGCAGCGGTTGCCGGAGCTGGCCCGATGAAAACCGCGGCAGAGCTTCTTCTCGACACCGCGAGCCGTGGCGAGCTTCACTACTCGATCATTCTTCACGGTCCTGCGCGCGAAGAATTGCAGTCGCTGGCAATGAGCGCAGCGAAGGCGTTGAACTGCCTCAATCGAACGACCGGTGATGACTGCGTGGCCTGCCAGCACATCGAGCGGCGCATTCATCCCGACGTGCACTTCATCGAAGTGGCGGATGACCGCAAGCAGATCAGCGTCGACCAGATCCGCGACATCCTCAGCAACGCCCCGATGCGCCCATACGAGGGGCGGACGAAGGTCTTCATCATCGATCCGGCCAGCGCCCTTACCGGCAGCGGATCGAACGCTTTGCTCAAGACCCTCGAAGAGCCTGCGCGCGACACGATATTCATTCTGCTCACGCGATCGCCCGACCTGCTCCTGCCGACGATCCGCTCACGCTCGCAGGCGATTTACGTCGGTGGCGAGGAGACTCGCGACAGCGAGCTCGAAACGTTTCTCCGCGATGCGCTCACGCGATTCGCGACGCGACATGATTCCGCTGCGTTGTTGAGCGCGGCGGCCGCCGTCGCTCAACACGATGATGTCAGCGACGCCATCGCACTCCTCGGCTCCGTGTTGTGCGAGGCGGCGGCGGGACGCCTGCCGAACGTGAGCGAAAACGTTTCGCGCGACCGGCTGCTCGCTGCCGCCGATGGAACGATGGCGGCGTTGCGCAATCTCATCGTGAATGCAGATACGCGTCTGGTCGTCGAGCAGGCGCTCGCCGAACTCGTCGAGTAAGGCGCATGTCATTCTGAGCGCCGAAGAGCGCGTGGAATCTGGGCGGTGGCGTGTGCGCGTTCTCCACCGCCCAGATCCCTCGCCGTCTTCGCGGCTCAGGATGACATTTGCCCAAAAAAAGAAACCCCGCCGGGTGGGGCGGGGTTCAGGGTATTACTGGATGGACGCGACGTGACCGCTCAGGGGCGGGGAGTTACTCCGGTAAGGTTCAAAGAAGAATTCAAGAGGCGTTGTAACAAGGCAGGCTGGTTAAAACAGAAAGCGATCGCGCCTGCCCATCCAGTAAGCCAAACTTCTACGTTGTGCGAATTATCGCACAGATTGTGAAAAATTTCTCAATGTAACCGCAGTGTGACAAGCCATTCAGCGGCTAGGAGATACCGGTCTGTCGCGGAAACAGAAGTAGCGTAATACAGAACAAATGTTCGGTCTATGCTCATTTCGGAAACTCAGCGCGCGCTGACGAGCGACGGCATCGGCCCCAGCGAGCGGGACAGCGAAACGTGCCCGCCGAGCGTCTCGGCCGGACTTCCGTTCACCAATATTCTGACGCGGTGAGCCCCTTCAAAGTTCGCCACGAGCGTCTGGACGAGTGATTCGATCGCCATCAACTCCTGGTGAGTGCCCGTGTTCCACCCATCGGTCAGCGTCTGTCCGCCGACGTCGACGAAGACGGTGCCATCGGGAAGAAGATACGCACCGCGCAGCACGATGTCGGCCGGAAACAGGCGCGGAACGGAAGGATTCGCCGATCCTTTGAACAACTCGCGGACGACCATCGGGATCGCGCCGGCAGGGTTCTCGGGCAACGGCACGTCGCGCCGTTCCGGGACGAGCAGCATGTCCGGCGACTCGAAGTACAGATTGACGCTGCGGACCTCGACCTTGTTCTCGACGTTGAGATTCGAAGTGAGCGTTTTCTTCTTGCTGCATCCCGCGACCGCGGCGAGCAGTAGAACGACGACGGCCGCGCGGCGCACTACGTCCCCGACCTGCCCTTGACCGGCGGCGGCGCGGACCTCGACACTCCGGCGAGCGGAGCCACCGGCTGGATCAGCCCGATGCGCGTCTCGTAGTCCGTCTTGTACCGCTCGACGGCGCGGACGAGCGCCTCGACCATCATGTCCTGGAAGTTATCCGACTTCAGCTTGTCCTCTTCCGAAGGATTCGTGATGAAGCCGACTTCGACGAGCGCCGCCGGCATCGTCGCGCCGACGAGGACCTTGAACGGCGCCTGCTTCACGCCGCGATTCTGGACGCCCGTCGCGCGATTCATCTCTTCCTGGATGTCCTGCGCGAACCGGCTCGATTCCTGGAGATACTCCTGTTGCGCGAGGTCCCAGAGGATCAGCTTCAGATCCGCGGATGGATTCGCCTTCGCGGCGGACGTCGACGCGTTTTCAGTCTCCGCCGCCCTGCGCGCAACCTCATCCGACGCCTCGAGTGACAGGAAGTACGTCTCGCTTCCCTTCGCGCCCTTCACGACAGCGGCGTTCATGTGGACCGACAGAAACAAATCGGCGTGGTACTGATTCGCGACGGCAGTGCGTTGATCGAGCGACACGAGCGTGTCGTCGTCACGAGTCAGGACGACGCGCGCATTGATCTTCGACTGGAGTGCCGCCGACAACTTCCGCGCGACCGCGAGGGTGATGTCTTTCTCCATCAGTCCGCCCGGTCCTGCGGCTCCGACGTCTTTTCCGCCGTGGCCCGGATCGATCACGATCGTGCGAATGCCCGATGGCTCGGCCGGCTTGATGCCCGGCAGCTGATGCTGCGGCTGAGTCGTACCGCCCGCGGGCGTCGAGACTTTGCGCAAGTCGAGAATGATGCGGAACGGGTTGTCGAGCTTGTACGCATCGCCCGCCACTTCCGCCGAAGTCAGTTGAACGCGCAGATCGCTTCCGGCGAACGACGCGTGTGCAATGTACGGATCTTCGTACGCCTGCTCCGCGAACGGCGCCTGAAGCGGCGCCTTGAAATGGATCACGTACGCATTCGGCTCTTTCGTAATCGAGTAGTCGCTCGGCGCGGAAAGCGTGAGCACGATCTTTGAGATGCCCTGCACGTTCGTGACGGTCATCTGCACGGCGACGATCGATTGTTGCCGCGCGCGGATGGTCAGCACATGCGTCGCGCCATCCCACAATGCTTCCTGATCCGCCGCCGTGGCCAGGAAGCCCTGGAAGAATTGCCACGGCACGAACGGCACTCCGGCGATCACGATCGGCGCGACCGGCATCTCGATCAAGTCGTCCCTCACGACCGCATATCGCGTGTCCGGTCCGAATGCCGCGATGTTGTTGTTGAGCGTGACCTTGAAGCCCGTGCTGTCGGGTTGAATCGTTCCGCCGAGGGCGGCCATCACGTCGTTCGCCGAAACGTAAACCTGGCCGGCCTGTTGAACGAACGTGATCGCCTTGTCACCGGCCGGCGTCCGCAACGTGGCCTGATTCGAGACCTGCGCGACGACAATCGACGCGATCGCGACTGCGATGACGGAGCCGGTGAGAAGGAACCGTTTCATTTTATCCGCTCAAATTATCGCACGCTATATCGCGTGATAGTCTCCGGCGAGGATGAGACGCTCCACGATCCTGATCGTCGCCGTTCTCGCGGGCGCATGCGGTAACGAGCAGGCACGGACGAGCACGGTAAGCAAGGAGCCCGTCAGCGTCCGCGGCTGGATCGACGACGTCGAAGGCTCGGCGAAGTCCAAGACTCCGGAGCTGGAAGCCGCGCGTCGAGGCCAGATCTTTCAGGCCACGCAAATCTGGGTCGAGAACGCCGACTACGTCTCCGGCGGCGTCGCCGAAAACGGCGCGTTCATCCTGCTCGATGTCCCACCGGGCAATGTCACGATCGGGTTGAGCGCACCGGGCGTGGAACGGGCGAAGATCGTCCTGCAGAACATCCCGGGCAACGCGGACGTATTCATCCCCGCGGTCGTGCTCAAACCGAACGGCGCAACCGTGGTGAACCCGAAGGATGTGAAGGTTCGCGTCGCGTCAAAGGTGGATGCGCCCACGCCGACCGGGAAAACAGCGATCGTCGCCGGCGTGACAGTCCCGGTCCTCAACGTGCCGCTCAGCGCGATGATCGACCGTCACGACTATCCGCGGCCCACCGGATTTCAACCTGTCGCAACATTCAAGTGACGCGAGAGCGTCATCCTGAGCGCGCGGCTCAGGATGACAGAATGATCTCCGCAAACTTCTTCAAATCGATATTGCCCCCCGACACCACCGCCACGATCGGTCCCTCGGTCACCTTGCCACTGAGCGCCGCGGCAACCGGCAGCGCACCCGCACCTTCGACGATCACGCGCATTTTCTCCGCGACGACTTTCATCGCGCGCTTCACTTCGTCCAGCGACACGACGATCGATCCGTCGACGATGCCGTTCATCCGCTCCCACATGCGCGGAAAGATGCTCTTGCCGCCCGCGCCGTCGACGAACGACGCCTGCCACTTCTCGAAGACCTGCGGCGAACCCGCCGCGAATGAAGCGGCTCCGGGCGCTGCGGTCTCCGGCTCCGCGCCGAGGATGCGCACTTTCGGGGCGAGCTGACGGATGCTGCTGGCGACGCCGGAGATCAATCCTCCCCCTCCGATCGCGGTGATGACCGTCTTCACGCCCGGCAGATCCTCGAGGATCTCCAGTCCGATCGTCGCGTTGCCAGCGACGAAATTGTGGTCGTCGAACGGATGCACGAACGTTCCTTCGACTCCCGGGAACTGCCGCTGTTCCATCGCCTTCCAGCACGCGTCGAATGGCGCCTTCACCAACCGCGCGCCGAGGTTGCGCATGCGTTCCACCTTCGTGTCGGGCGCGGTTTCGATGACGACCACGGTGCACGACACGCCGGCCTCGCGTGCGGCGTACGCCACACCCTGCCCCGCATTTCCCGCGCTGATCGTCCACACACCCTTCGCCCGTTCCTCCGGCGACAGCATCGCCACGGCGTTTGCCGCTCCGCGAATCTTGAACGCGTTGATCGGTTGCAAGGTTTCGAGCTTCAACCAGATCTCTGGTACAGCAGCGTCGTGACGCAGTCGCACGAGCGGCGTGCGGATCGCGACATTCCGGATTCGCTCGCGAGCTGCGCGAATCTCATCGATTGTGACAGGGCGGACGGGCGGTGGCGCAGTCGGCATGATCGGGAGATTCTAGTTTCACGGGCACGTGTCGTGCTCCGTTTTGCAGTATGGCAATGGAAGAAGACGCGTCGACCGCAATCAACGTCGGAAACATGGAGCGCTGGCTGTCGGTGATCGCCGGCAGTGCTTTGGCCGCATACGGCCTCAAACGGCGATCGATCCCCGGCCTCGTCCTGTCGGCGTGCGGCGGAGCCCTTGTCTGGCGCGGCGCTACCGGACACTGTCTCACCTACGAACTCCTCGGCGTCTCGACTGCGACAACCGAGCAGGGTGATCAGGTCAGCGTGCCGTACGGCCGTGGCATCCGCGTCGAGAAAACCGTCACGATCAACTCGACACCGGAGAAGGTCTACGAGTTCTGGCGCAACTTCGAGAATCTGCCGCTCTTCATGGACCATCTGGAGTCGGTCGACGTCATCGATGACAAGCGTTCGCATTGGATCGCGAAAGGTCCGGCCAATATCGACGCTCAGTGGGAAGCGGAGATCATCAACGAGATTCCGAACGAATTGATCGGCTGGCGGTCGGTGAACGGCTCGCGAATCGACAACGCCGGATCGGTCCACTTCGGCGCCACTCGCGCCGGGCGCTCGACGAAAGTGAGAGTTCTGCTCCGCTACGATCCGCCGGCAGGCAAAATCGGCGCAGCGTTCGCGAAGATGTTCGGCGAAGATCCCGCGGTCCAGGTCGCGGAAGATCTCAAGCGGCTGAAACAGCTCATCGAGACGTAGGTTCCCTGGCCGCGGCAAAGATCGCCAGCGTCTTCGGATCCTGCAG
>DASVHS010000119.1:0-2415 GCA_036382495.1 Thermoanaerobaculia bacterium
GATGAAAATGGGGACCGCGACAGCGTCCAACGAGGAATTGAGGCATGCCATCGAGCGGGACGAAGAGCTTCGTTAGCCGTTAACCGTTAACCGTATAACCGTGGTCGTCGTCTCGGTTAACGGTTAACGGTTAACGGTTAACGCTTAACGATGAACGCGCCGATCTTGAACGAACGCGACTTGTCGACGGTCGTGGCAGAGGACCGAAAGAAGGGCCGCACGATCGCATTCGCAAACGGCGTCTTCGACGTGTTGCACGTCGGCCACGTGCGCTACCTGCAGGGCGCGGCCGCAGTTGCGGACGTGCTCGTGGTTGCGGTCAACGGAGACGATTCCGTGCGCATGTTGAAAGGCGAGGGCCGCCCCCTGACGAAGGAGAGCGAGCGCGCGGAGATTGTCGCGGCGATCCGCGGCGTCGCATACGTCACGATCTTTCACGAAAAGAGTCCCGCGCGACTTCTGCAGGCGCTCAAGCCCGACTTCCAGTGCAAAGGTACCGACTACACACCCGACTCCGTCCCCGAAGCGGACGTCGTTCGCGCGTACGGCGGCAAAGTCGTGATCGTCGGTGATCCGAAGGACCATTCGACGACGGAGATTTTGAGAAGGATGAAGGATGAAGGATGAAGGATGAAGGATGAAGGATGACGAACGCCTTCTCGTCATCCGTCTTTCGGCTCTCGGTGACGTGATCCACACGATTCCTGCCGTGATGTCTCTTCGGTCCGCATTCGACGTCAGCTGGGTGGTCGAAGCGCCCTACGCGGAGATGGTCGAGATCGTCGCAGGCGTGAAACCGATTCCGGTGCGGTTGAAGAAATGGTCGCTCGCGGAGATGCGCAACGCGTGGCGCTCCGTTCGCGGCTTCGACGTCGCCGTCGACTTTCAGGGCCTGATCAAATCCGCACTCATCGCACGCGCGTCAGGCGCACGCGAGCGATACGGTTTCGCGCGCGAAGCCGTCCGCGAGAAGCCCGCGGCGATGTTCTACAACCACAAAGTGAGCGTCGATCAGACGAAGCACGTCGTCGACTGGAACATGCAACTTGCTGGTTCTGTGTGGGTGCCGGCTTCAGCCGGCACTGTGCGGGCTGAAGCCCGCACCCACACAGAAGCAAATTGGGCTGCGTATGCGGTCGACACGCGCAACCGCCTGAAAGACTTCACGAACAAAATCATCCTCCTGCCCGGCGCCGGCCGCGCGGAGAAGCATTGGCCGGCCTCGCGCTTCCGCGAGATCGTGGCGCGTTATGGCCACGACGCGGTCGTGGCGTGGGGTCCGGGCGAGCGCGCTCTCGCCGAAGAGATCGGCGGACGGATCGCGCCGGAAACGAATCTGCGCGAACTTGCGTTCCTCCTGCAGCAGGCGAGGATCGTCGTGGGTGCCGACACGGGTCCGCTTCACCTCGCGGACGCGGTCGGAACGAGAGTTGTAGGGCTATATGGTCCTACTGACTCGCGCCGCAACGGACCGTACGCCCAGCCGGGGCACACGATCCGGGCGTCGTCGATGCAGTCGATCGCCGCCGCGGACGTCATGAAAAAAATCGACGAGGTGCTTGCCGAGTGAAACGACTCATCCCGATTTCGGTCCTGATCCTCATGTTTGCCGCCGAGGGTGGCGGGGCGACGCTGAGGGAGGTGTATGCGGCGGGGGAGACCCTCGACTACGAACTGTCGTGGTCAAGCGTGTCCGGCGGCGCGGCCCGCATGACGATCGCCGCGATCGATGCCAACCGGCTTCGCATCACCTCGGTCGCCAAGTCGGGATCGTTTTTCTCGCGATTCTTCAAAGTGCGCGACGAGATCGAGTCGATCGTCGGCAGCGACGACTTCTCCACGCTGCAGTACCACAAGATGCTGCAGGAGGGCTCCAAACGGAAAGATGAGCTGACCGTCGTCGACGAGCGTCATCACGTCGCCATCCGGAAGGGGAAGTCGGTCGCAGTGCCCGATCCGGTCTTCGATCCGATCTCGCTCATGTACTACGTCCGCACTCTCGAGCTCACTCCCGGCAAGACGCACGAATTCACGATCGTTGCGGACGGCAAGGTCTACAAGGTCTCCGCAGTGGTTGGCGATCGCGAGACGATCGGCACGCCGGCAGGTACGTTCAAGACGATCGTCGTCGAGCCCAAAATGGAATCGTCGGCCGGCGTGTTCAAGGACGAACAGAAGCGCCTGCTGATCTGGTACACCGACGACGCCCGGCACGTCCCGGTCCGCATCCGCTCCGACGTGAAAATCGGATCGATCACCGTGAGCCTCCGGGGGCTGAAGGCGGGGGGCGGCGAGATCGAGCCGACGACGCGGATCGGCCAATAGCAGAATTCGACCGGAATCGGTTAAAATAACTAGAAGTCGTGTCAGCTCCCGCGGGTGGTAAACTCGTCACTCTCCAGAAGGATCCGAACT
>DASVHS010000120.1:0-12318 GCA_036382495.1 Thermoanaerobaculia bacterium
TACGCCGCCGGCTTGCGAATGTTCCGCTGGCAATGAGCAGGTCGTCCTGCGGTTTCGCGCGAGACTTCGTGAGCGCGCTCATGGAGAGACTCAGCCAGTCGGGGACCGGCTGTGCGCCGTTTTCCCATTCCGAAATCACTCGCGGTTCGACGCGAAGAAGCTCGGCAAGCATCGGTACGGTGTACCCGAGTGCGACACGCTGGCGGCGAATTTCCTGCGGATCCATGATGACGGGCATATCAGTTAGCAACCGATGTGCCCGTCATCTTACGCTAGAAGGAAATAACAAATCCAAGGTTGACCTGCCCCTGGTAGAAATCGTGACCGCTTGTTGCACTGCAACGATTGCAGTCGCTAAAGTTATTGCTGCTACCGAGCGACGTGAAATAGCCGCGACCTTCCAGTCTTATCCCGAAGTTAGGACTGACAGGTACCTTCACTCCGACGCCCGCCGACGCTGAGAATCGGTTGCTCGCGGAGACATTGTTGATGTCGGGCTGGAGGCTGCCGATCCCGGCGCTGACGATGATGAACGGTGTCGCGATGCGGGACTGGTTGAACGGAATGAGCAGTCCGCCGTGGTAGTACGTGACGTGAAAATTCGCGACGCGGTTGTCAGGCTCGAACAATCCGCCTCCGCCCGTCGTGAGATTCGTATCCTGCCGGTTGACCATGAGCTCGAGCTTCATGCTGGAGTAGCCGATCGGGATGCCGAAGTTGATGCCGAAGTTGCCACTGCTCGCGGCCGTGACGTCCTGGTTGAACAGATTCGTCGTGTCGGAAAAAATCGTTCCCCCGGAGGTGTAGCCGACGAACGGGGTGAGCTCGAAACGATTGTCCTGGTAACGGGAGTAGTAACGGTCGCGCCCGCCATCCCGATACGGTTGAGCTAAGAGTGACGACGTTGCTGTGAGAATGAACAAAGCGATGAGACAGACCTTTCGCATGGGGCCTCCAGTTGGCTTTCCCAAGTTGGACGTTCGATCAAAAATTTCGTTTAATCCGCGCCGATGAAAATTGCGACGTGGAACGTCAACGGGATCCGCGCCCGGGGTGCTCAGTTCGTGGAGTGGGCAGGGCAGGCACAGCCCGATGTCATTTGCCTGCAGGAAATCAAAGCGACCCTGGCGCAGGTGCCAGAGACGTGCAGCATCGCCGGCTACACGTGCTACTGGCACGGCGCGGGCGGTTACTCCGGTGTGGCCATGCACGTCCGGAGCGGATTCGCGGAGCGGCCGGAGTTCACGCACCCGGAGTTCGATCACGAGACGCGTGTCGTGCAGACGCAGATCGGCGACACGGTGTTCGCGTCCGTCTACGTGCCGAACGGCGGGAAGGACTTCGACGCCAAGATGGCGTTCATGAACAACCTCGTCGATTACGCGGCGGGCATTCACGCGCGCGGCGCGAAGCTCGTCCTGTGCGGTGACCTGAACGTCGCGCGCACCGACATGGACGTGCATCCGAAAGAGCGGAAGCCACGCGCGATCGGCCAGCTGCCGGTCGAGCGTGAGCTGCTGGAGAAGATCATCGCGCAGGGTCTCGTCGACGTCGGACGGAATCTCTATCCCGACGATGAGAACTACTTCTCGTGGTGGGCGCCGTGGCGGAACCTGCGGCAGCGCAACATCGGATGGCGGCTCGACTACGTGCTCGCCAGCCGCGATCTCGCGGAGCGCGCGCTGTCGTGTCCGTCGTTCCGCGAAGTGGGAACAAGCGACCACGCGCCCGTCGTGGCGACGTTTTCCGATTAAGAGCCTTCTCCCCGCGCCGCGGGGAGAAGGTGGCCCTGAGCGAAGTCGAAGGGCCGGATGAGGGGCGTTCAACACACACCCTCACCCGCCGCTTCGCGGCACCCTCTCCCGCAAGCGGGAGAGGGCACTGAGTTCTGTTTTCTACTCCAGGACGACGAGGACAACTCGGCGATTCTGCGAACGGCCGGCCTTCGTCTTGTTCGACGCCACGGGCAGCGTGTCGCTGTACGAGATCGTCGACATGCGGTTCAGGGGAACCGAGAACTGGCGCGACAGGTAGCGGCGAACCGCATCCGCGCGACGCTGTCCGAGGTCCTCGTTGTAGTGGGAGGAGCCGGTGTCGTCGGTGTGTCCCTGAATCTCGACAAAGTACTGCTCGTCGAGCGCCTTCACTTTGGTCGCGAAGTCGGACAGTGCGGTCTGCGCCGAACCGTCGAGCTCGTACTTGTCGCTGCCGAACTTCACGCGGTCTTCGGAGAAGGCCTGCTCGAAGACGACCTTGCCCTTGGCGAGGACGCCTGCATCCTGCGCGCGCTTGAGCGCCTCGCGCGCTTCCTGACTGAGCTGATCGAGCTTGACGTCTGTCTGCTTCTGCTTCGTCTGCAGGTCTTCGACCTGCGAAGCGACGGACTCGATCCGCTGATTGGTCGAGGCCTGCGACTCCGAGATCTTCTTGTCGACGGCCGAGTTGCTCGCGCACGCGCCCAGGAGTGTGGCAAATGCGGTGACCGATACTGCACGGAGAACCTTCATCGTGAACTTCCTTTCTTTTCGTTCCTGGATTTCCCGCGCGACGTTGAGCTGGTCAGGGCGGGTGGTTCCGTGCCCCGATATCCGGCACGGACTCGAACTACTCTGGCTCTTCCGGCGAGCTGCAGCGCAATCCGCCGGTACTTTACTTCACCTTTTCCTGTAGGAGTAAACCCAACGAGATACTGCGCGCGCAAATCCTTCTGCATCGCGTCGACGCCGGCCGCAAGCTGCGCGGAACTGCGTCCGAGATAAAGCTTGCCGCCGGTCAGGTTCGCGACCGCCTCGAGCAGGTCGAGATCCGACAGCTCTTCGTACGGAACTGTCTGATGGGGCTTCAGTTCCGCCGGGTCGCGAAGACCGAGCGGGTAGATCGGAATCGAGCTGCCCTCGAAAATCTGGGCCAGACTGGCCCGCGAATGCCTCGACGCGTTGTCGATTCCGTCGGAGAGAAGAACGATGGCGCGCGTGGGATTCTTTCCAAGCTCGGTGCGTTCCGGCATTGTCGCCAGCGCGTCGAAGAATGCCGTCTTTCCGTAAGGCTTTACGTCGAACATCGCCCTGCGAATCTTGTCGCCGTCGTTCGTCGCCGGAACGAGCTCGGTCGCTTCGGACTCCGCGAACATGAACAGCGCGAAGTCATCGCCCGGCCGTTTGTAGTTGAGCAGCGTCGACACCGCCGCGCGAGCCGCGTCCATTTTTCCAGCGAGCGCCATCGATCCCGACGCGTCGAGCAGGATCGTCCACGACACCGGCGCGTTCATCGACTCCTCGAACATGTCGGTGCGAACGCGCTGACCCTCGACGTACAGCGACACGTCCCGCTGCTTGAGATTTGTGATCGGCGCTCCGTGACGATCGAGCACGGTGAACGGCACCATGATGTATCCGACCGAAACGCTCTCGTTGAAAGTCTGTGCTGGTTGCTCCTGCGCGCCCGCGATCATCGCGAAGCCGAGGAGCGCTGCGGCGATTGATAGCCTCATGCGCATGCGAGCCGGGGTGGTCGCGATGCTGATTTCATTCCGCGGCGCAATCTATGGTCGCAATAGACCCCGATTTGTGAGCTGGATCACAAAACGGAGGATCGAGGACCGAGGACGGGCTCAATACCGCTTCATCGGAACGAACTCGGGATCTTCCTGATGACGTCGTTCCCACTTCAGGAAGTCGTAGTACCCGCATCGCGGACGATCGGGATATTCGTGGCAGACGCCGGGACGCGCTTCGTAGATCGTGCAGCGCCGGGTCTTGAGGTCGAGGAACATGCAGACGCTGCCGAACACTTCGTCCTTCTGATGGCGCAAGACCTGCTCACCTTCGACAGTCTTGGTAAATCGCTTCGCTGCCGTTTCGACATCGAGCTCGAAGTGTTTCGCCAGGCGGTTCAGATCCCGTTTCTCGACGACGATGCGGTCGTAGCTGCAACAGTACGCCGGACACTTCGCGCAGTCGTACTGCAGTCTGGGCGATGAGGTTTCGTCCGTGGCCATGTCGCTGCCGTCAGTGTAGAGGATCAATGAAGAACGCCGTTGGAGTTTTTTCGATGTTGTGCGCGTCGGCGTGCTGCTCGTCGTTGCCGAACGCGCCGCTGAAACAGGTGACGGCGCTCGCGGTGACTCCTGCAGATCACGGCGTTCAGGAATCGAGTGCGGTCTGGCGCGACGAGCGTCGTTCGCGCGAGGTTCCTGTCCATCTCTACGTGCCATCGGGATCGGGTACGCGATGGCCGGTCGTCATCTTCTCGCACGGGATCGGCGAGGACCGGGATTCGTACGCATACGTCGGACGCGCGCTCGCGCAGAACGGCTTCCTGGCCGTTCACATCACGCACGCGGGCACGGACAAAGCCGTCCTGAAACGCGGGTACTGGAAGCTGTATCGCGCGACGAAGGATCCGGAGAACTGGCGCAACCGTCCGCTCGACGTCAGCTTCGTGATCGACAGAATCGCCGCGCGGCCGGACGTCGACATGAGCCGTATCGCGGTCGCCGGCCACTCCGCCGGTGCGTTCACGGCATTCGCCGTCGCAGGCGTGCACGGTCCGAACGGCGAAGGTATGCGCGATGACCGCGTGCGCGTCATCGTGGCCATGTCGATGCCGAAAATCGAAGGGCTCTCCTACGATGACGTCCGCGTCCCGGCACTCAACATCACCGGCACTTGCGACTCCAGTCTCATCTATCGCACGCGTCCGCGCGATCGCCGCGTGCCGTTCGATCAGACGCACGCCGCGCATCAATACCTCGTCACGATCGATCGCGTGGACCACAACACGTTCTCGAGCGCGACCGATCCCCATCACGAGCTCATCATGCGCATGACGATCGCGTTTCTGCGCGCGTGGCTGTTCGATGATGCGCAGGCCCGAGCATGGTTCGATGATGCGGGCCGCGTCACCATCGGCAAGGAAACGATGGTCGTCGAGCGGAAATAAGTATCATTCGCGCACATGGACCACGCCGTCTCGCTCGTTCAGGCGTATCTGCAGCTCAACGGTTACTTCACTTCGGCGGAGTATCCGGTCATCGCCGGAGCGGGGCGCAACGGGGTTCGCACGATCACGGATATCGACATCCTTGCGTTTCGATTTCCGAGCGGAGTGCCGGTTCTGCAGGACCGCAAGACGCCGCAGGGTCTCAACATCTCCGAAGTCGACGACGGGCTCGGCGTCGCGCCGGACAAAGTCGACATGATCATCGGCGAGGTGAAAGAAGGCCGCGTCGGGATCAACTCGGGGGCACGCGATCCCGCCGTTCTGCGAGCGGTGATCGGCCGGTTCAGCAACAGCGCCGAGGAGGACGAGTCGGTGCTGCAGTCGTTGCTCGCCAGCGGATCGGCAAGTCTCGCGAGCGGATACGTCGTCCGCCTGATTGCGTTCGGCGCCTTCCCTCCCGGCGCCGAAGTTCCCCCCTGCCGCATCATCTCCCTCGGCCACGTCCTGCAGTTTCTGCAGAGCTACGTTCGCAAACACTGGAGCGTTCTGCGCCATCTTCAGTTCAAGGATCCTGCGTTCGGATTCCTGATGACGCTCGAGAAGGCGCGGCGCGGCGGCGCGGGGCGGCGCGGCGAGCAGGGCGTCGAAGTCGTACCAGCCGTGGGGACGGAAAAGCGGATCGCACATCCGCGTCCGCAACCGCACGAAGCACCAGGCAATCAACGACGGAGGCCACGATGAAGAAGATTTCCCGCCGCTCATTTGCACGCGATGCCGTTGTGATCGCGACGGCAGCAGCGGTCTCGCCGATGCTCATCGCGCAGACCGAGCCGGCCGCTCCGAAGACGACGGCGGCGCAGCCGAAGCCGCCCGACAATCCGCCCGCGCTCAGCGCAGCGAGTCAGGCCGAGGTTGACGCGCGGGTGCAGTGGATCGTCAACAAATACGGCGCGCATTTGAATGACGAACAGCGCGCCGACGTCCGCAGACTCGTGAGCGGTGGCCAGTCGGGCGTCGACACGATGCGCAAGTACGATCTCGAGAACGGCGCCGGTCCGGCCGAGCCTTTCCGCATCTATCGCAGGACGGCAAAGTCATGATCGGCGACGACGTCCTCTATCTCACCGTCCGCGAGCTCGGCGAACGCATCCGCGCTCGATCACTGTCGCCGGTAGACCTGACCGAAGCGTATCTGGCCCGCAGCGAGAAACTCGGACCGCGGTTGAATGCGTACGCGACGCTGACCCGCGATCGCGCGATGACCGAGGCCCGCGCGGCGGAGAAGGAGATCGGCGCCGGGAAGTATCGCGGGCCGTTGCATGGGATTCCGTACGCGGCGAAAGATCTGCTCGCTGCCAAAGGCTATCCGACGACCTGGGGCGCGCGGCCCTACGCGGGTCAGTCGTTCGACTACGACGCGAATGTCATCCGCCGCCTCAGCGACGCCGGCGCGATCCTGATCGGCAAGGCGGCGATGATCGAGCTCGCCGGCGGAATGGGTTATCGATTCGGTACCGCATCGATCAGCGGCGGCGCGAAAAATCCGTGGAACGAAGCGTGTTGGACGTGCGGCTCGTCGAGCGGATCGGGCGCGATCGCGTCCGCGGCGCTGGCGGCGTTCGCAATCGGAACCGAGACGTGGGGCTCGATCATCTGTCCGTCGACGTACTGCGGATTGTCGGGACTGCGTCCGACGTTCGGCCGTGTCGGACGAAGCGGCGCGATGGCACTGTCGTACACGATGGACAAGATCGGGCCGATGGCGCGCAGCGCTGACGACTGCGGACTGATTCTCTCCGCACTCGCTGCGCACGATCCGCAGGATGGCGGATCGCTTCCGGTGTCGCAGGCTGCGTTTGCGTACCGCGCCGCCGTGGGCGGTGGCGCTCCACTGAGAATCGGCTGGGTCACGAACGCGTGGAAAGACGTGCAACCCGACGTCGAGGCCGCGACTCGCGCCGCCCGTGCGACGCTCGAGAAAGCTGGTGCGCACGTTGTGAACGTGGAAGTTCCCGAAGGGCCGTGGGAAGTTGCGGCGGGCGTCACGATCTCGGTTGAAGGTGCATCGGCGTTCGATACATTGATCGAGACCGGCCGTGTCTCCGACCTCGTCGATCCGGGAAGCCGCGTCGGCGGATACATCAACGCGACGATTCCGGGCAACGACTACGTGCGCGCGCAGCGCATCCGATCGATCGTCCAGCGCAAGATCGATGCGATGTTCGACGACGTCGATGTCATCTCCGCAGCGTCATTGCCCATCGCGGCGACGACGATGGAAACGAATCTCGAAACCGACCTCGCATTCGCCGATCCCCTCGGCGGCATCGGCAACTTCTGCGGACTGCCGGCGATCAGCGTGCCGTCGGGATTCACCGCGAAGAATCTTCCGACCGGGATTCAATTCATCGGACGAGTGCTCGACGATGACAAGGTCCTCGCTGCGGCGAACCTGTTTCAGTCGAAGACGGACTGGCACAAGAGGCGGCCTCCGGTTTAGTGGAGCTCGCTCGCGAGAATCGTGGCAATCGCTTCGAAGTGCTGCCGCTCCCGCTCCGAGAATCGGCGGGCGTCGCGAAAAGTCCAGCCGGCGGCGCCGAACACTTTTCCGCCACGCGTCAGCGGAATCGCGGCCAGCGCATAGCTTTGGTTTTCCTGAAATAGCGGCTGGAGACTCGGATACTCGCTCGTAGTGCTCACCGGCGAGTTGAGCCACACCGGCGAACCCGATCGATAGGCGGCGCAGATCGGATATGGGGCGTCGGTGGTCAAGGGCATGAAGCGCTCGATCATGTCCGGCGAGTACCCGAAGCTTCGAACGACATTCAGTTGCGCCTCGTCGTCATCGGCCACGAGGACCACGCCGGCCTTCGCGCCATTGACGATCGACAGGCGGCAGAACTCAGCGGCGATATCGCGCGGCCTGTGATCGCGATCCGCCGCGCGTACGACCGCCGCGGTCAGCTCTTCGAGATCGAATGGTTTTCGGATGACCGGCGTCTGCGCGTAACGCGCGCGCACGCGGTCGAGCTCCTGCGGGGTGCTCGACGACACGACCACAGCGTGCGCGAGCGTCTCAGGATCGTTGGCTTCGAGATGCGCGAGGATGTCGTGACCCGATGCTCCGGGCAGTTGCAGATCGAACAGTAAGGCCGAATAGCTGACTGCGGAGAGGAGCGTCACCGCGTCCGCGCCGCTGCCGATCGCGTCGACGTCGAGGCCGGCACGATTCAGCAGCACTGTCAGTAATGTCCTGGTGGCGATGTCGTCTTCGACGACGAGAACCGAGGGGCGCATGGAGAGCGCAAAGCATACGCCCGATCATTGCGCTGAGTGCACTTACCTGGACGAAATTCGCACCTCGTCACACTAGTCGGTGAGCTTCTTCATCAGGTCGTTGACCTGGTTGTAAACGTGGCGGACAGAGCTCTCGATGTCGCGTTTGGTGTCGTCGGCCATGAAACGTTGGGTGCCACCGAGCATGTCCAGGATCTCGTCGGACGCGAACATGATGTCCGCCAGCCGATCGAGCACACGCTCACTGAGTGGCAACTGGACGGTGACGACGGGGTCGAAATCGGCGATGACGGGGTCGAAATCCATGAGTTTGTATGACATGACGCTCATGGGAGGAGTGATTTTTTCGTCCTTATCCCTACCCTCGATTGCGTCGCATTTCGCGATGTTTTACTGGGATAACGAATTTCTCCGCGGTATGTGTGGTGGAGAACCGTGCCACTTTGACGTCGAGCAGTCCTGCTGATCTCGCGGCGTTCATCACTTCGCGCTCGGAGATCGCGCTCGAGCCCTTCGGGCGAATGATCCAGAGTGCGCCGTCGGGTGCGAGAGAGGCGAGGATACCGACCAGCCGGTCAAGTTCTTCGCGGCGCTCGATGGCGAAAAAGATGATGTCGCTGTTGCGGCGAACGCGACTTCCGACAACGGCGCCGCGCTCCTGTAACTCATCGATGAACTTTTTCTCGAGCTTGCCCGCGATCGAGATCTTCTGACCTGCTTTGATGCCGAGCTTGTCCGCGAGCGACTTGGGATTGCGGATCTTCCCAGCCCACTTTTTCGCGTCGCGGCCCAGAGCAAGGGAAAGCGCATGAGAGTCCCAGGTGATCGTCAGTCGCTCGTCGTCGGCTTCGACTTTCCTCATCGTCGCGAATGGAACTTTCAATCGGAACGGCGAGCGGACGATCAGCTCGTCCGTTTCGAGCAGGACTTTCGCTTCGTCCTTCACCCCGTCGAGCTCAACTGTGCAGACAGCCTCGTTGCCCATTCGCTCTTATGATACGCAGCCATGAAACGACTGCTTCTGATTGCTGCCACGATCGTCCTCTCCGTCGCTGCGACAACGAAGACCGACATGCCGGCCGCCGTGGCGGCGGCGATGAACCTGTTCAGCGCTGACGCGATTGCGGCGCACGACAAGTTTCTCTCCAGCGATCTGCTCGAAGGCCGCGGTCCAGGCACGCGCGGTGATGCGCTCGCCGAGGAGTACATGGCGACGGAGTTTCAGTCGTATGGGTTGAAGCCGGGCGGCGAGAACGGGACGTATTTTCAGAACGTACCGCTTGTCGGCGTCAGTCTCGATCCGGCGAAGACCTCGGTGTCGTTCACGCGCGACGGCGTCTCGCTCGTCGGTCCGTTGAAGTATCTCGATGAGTACGTTGCGTCCGACGGATCGCAGAACGCGTCGAGCACGCTCGACTCCGATGTCGTGTTTGTCGGACATGGTGTCGTTGCCCCGGAGTATCGATGGGACGATTACAAGGGAGTCGACGTTCGCGGCAAGACGCTCGTCATGCTCGTCGACGATCCGCCTGCGAACGGGAGCGAGCCCGATCTGTTCAAAGGCAAAACGCGCACGTACTACGGCCGCTGGACGTACAAATACGAGATCGGTGCCGCGAAAGGTGCGCAGGCTGTCATCCTCATTCACACGAACGACGCTGCCGGATACGCGTGGACGGTCGTCCGCAATTCGTGGGGAGCCGAGAAGTCGTTCCTGCGACTGAAGCCGGACGAGCCGTCGCTGCATCTCGAATCGTGGATCACCGAAAGCGTCGCGACCGCGCTGTTCCGCGCGGCCGGCCAGGATCTCGCCGCGCTGACCCAGGCGGCGTCGTCTCGCGATTTCCGTCCGGTCCCGCTCAACGTGAAGCTGACGGGCAACGTCACGAGCACGCTGCGGCCGTTCAATTCACGCAACGTGATCGCGCGGCTCGACGGTTCCGATCCGGTGCTCCGCAACGAAGCCATTCTCTACAGCGCCCATCACGATCATCTCGGCATCGGTAATCCGGATGCGAACGGCGATCGCATCTACAACGGGGCAATCGACAACGCCAGCGGTTCAGCATTGCTGCTCGAGATGGCGCGGGTGTGGGCGAACACGAAACAGGCGCCGAAGCGAAGCGTCATCTTCAACTCGGTCGCCGCCGAAGAGCAGGGACTGATCGGATCGCAGTTCTACGGCGAAAATCCGACGATTCCCGCCGGGCGTATCGCGCTCGCGATCAACTACGACAGCGTCTACGAGTTCGGCAAAGTCGGCAGCGTGCAGATGCTCGGTATCGAGCGCACGACATTCGAACCGGCGGCGCAGCGAATCACGAAAGCGCTCGATCTGACAATCGTTCCCGACCAATCACCGGAACAGGGTTCGTACTACCGCTCCGATCATTTCAGTTTCGGCAAAGTCGGCATCCCCGCCTTCTCCATCAACCAGGGCAACAACCTCCTCGGCAAACCCGCCGACCTCGGCAAAAAGCTGCGGGATGACTATCGATCGAATCACTATCACCAGCCGAGCGATCAATTCGATCCGAGCTGGGACTGGTCGTCGGCCGTGCAGATGGGACAACTCGGGTTCTGGTTCGGATGGGACGCGGCGAACTCGCCCGACAAACCGAATTGGAAGCCGGGCGACGAGTTCCGCGCTGCCCGCGACCGGAGTCTGGCCGCTCCCTAGCGCAGAAGCCACCATCCGCCGATTCCTGCCCACGCCAGGAACACGAAGTTGATCGCGGTGAGGCGCCAGAAAAATCTGCGATCGCGATTCGACTCGCGGACGTAGATCCGCCATGCGAGCAGGTTCGCGAGCGACGCGATGATCGTGCCGCAGCCGCCGGCGCTCACGCCGTAGAGCAGCTCGCGCCATCGCGGCTCGGCGAACGGCGTCAGCAGCACGGCCGCGGGCACATTCGAAATGACCTGCGACAGGAGAATCGAAACAACGTAGGTGTTTCCGCGAAGGAAGGCGCCGAGGTCGAAGGAGCGCAGGCCTTCGACGACGATGAAGGCGAAGAAGAAGAGCGGAACGATCGACAGATCGATCGTGAACAGTCGCCTGCGCAATGTGATCGCGCCGGCGATCAGTGCGGCGATCGCGGCGACCCACGCGGGGGAGACGTGTCCGATCTCGAGCAGTACGAGAAGAAGACAGATCGCGCCGGCTGCGGCGATCCGGCCATCGCGCGGTGGCAGCTCGACTGACGCGGCCTCGATCCGTTGCACGCCACGCATCAGGAAAATCGCGATGAGGAGCCCGCATGCGCTCCACGCGACGAACGGCAACATCGTCAGGACGAAATGTGACGCGGTCCAGCCGGCGCGGTGATAGATGAACAGGTTTTGCGGATTGCCAAGTGGCGTGAGGCAACCGAGGAGATTCGTGGCGATGACTTCGAGGACGACGCAGTCTTCGACGTCGAAGTCGGAGATGCGGCCGGCGACGACGGTGAACGGGATGACCACGAACAGCGTCACGTCGTTCGTCACGAGTGCGGCGAGCGCGCCGGAGACGAGGATCATGACCGCGGCGAACGGCCGTGTGTCGTGAAACTTCGCAACGGTGCGCTCGACGACGAGATCGAGGTAACCGGACGCGCGCAGGATCTCGACGGTGATCAGCAGCGCGAACAGGACGAGGAGAACGCGGAAGTCGATCGCGCGGATCGCGGCGCGCGGGGTCACGCGGCCCGTGAAAACAAACACCGCCGCAAGTGCGGCGGTGCCGATGACGAGCAGATGATCGCGAAGGAAGCGTGTCATGTGTCATTCCGAGCCGCGGAGACGGCGAGGAATCTGGGTGGCGGAAGTTTGCCACCGCCCAGATTCCTCGCGCTCTGCGGCGCTCGGAATGACATCTTGTTACAACTGCGAAGCGGACACGCCCGGATCCGGCTGCCCGACCACGAAGATCGAGTCACCAGACACGTTGTCGTTGACCGCGCCATACACGATGATCGGCGCGCTGGCGTCGAAGCTGAGCGTGCAGGAAGCGTTCGACAGATCGACGCCGGGGAAGTACGCGGTGATCGCGTTCTGCTGCTGCGAGAGCGGCGCGAGCGTGATCGTGTTCGAACCGAG
>DASVHS010000121.1:0-4992 GCA_036382495.1 Thermoanaerobaculia bacterium
ACAGTCTGGCCGGACAGCGTGCGGCCGGACGCGTCGGTGATCGTGATCGACGCCATGAGCGGCAATCGGTTTCCGGTGTCGTCGAAGTATTTCTGAACCGCGAACAGCGCAGCCTTGAGATTGAGCGTGTCGAACGCCGTCTCGGCAAGGATGATGTCGACGCCGCCATCGACGAGCCCGCGCACCTGTTCGTAATACGCGGCGACCATTCCGTCGTACGTCGCGGCGCGATACGCGGGATTGTTTACGTCGGGGGACAGCGACGTCGAGCGATTCGTCGGACCGAGGGCTCCCGCGACAAATCGTGGCCTGTCCTGCGTTGCCAGGGAGTCCGCGGCGCGGCGCGCGATCTGCGCGGCGGCGACATTGATCTCGTAGACGAGCGACTGGAAGTCGTAGTCCGCGAGCGAGAACGCCTGCGCGTTGAACGTATTCGTCTCGATGATGTCCGCGCCGGCGGCGAGGTACTCGCGATGAATCTCTTCGATGACCTTCGGCTGGGTGAGGTTCAGCGCTTCGTTGTTGCCCTTGAGGTCACGCTTCGAGTCCGCGAACCGCGTGCCGCGGAAGTCCTTCTCGCTGAGCTGATAGCGCTGGATCATCGTGCCCATCGCGCCGTCGATGATGAGGATCCGTCCGGCGAGAAGCCGGCGAAGCTCAGCGGTGCGATCGGGCTGTGGCATTGACGTAATCTCCAGAAAACAAAAAACCCCGCAGGGCGGGGCGGAAAATCCATCGCGATGGACCGCTACCGGCTCTTTAGCTTTTTTTAACCTGGTTGCAAGCCGCCCCCAAATCAATCCAGGAGCGGTCAATTTACTCGCTCTGATAAAGTCCGTCAAATGAGCACAACCACCGATCTTCCCATCGCTCATACCGATCCCGTCAACGCGAAAATCCTTGCGATTTCGGAGGATCGGATTCAAGGATTTGTGCGTGACCCGTTCGGGGTGATCGCGGAACAGAGTGGCGTCGATGCCGACACCGTGATGGAGCGGATCCGGGCGATGCTCCGCGCCGGCACGATCCGGCGCGTGCGGCAAACTCTGATGGCGACGAACCTCGCGGAAGGTGCGCTCGTCGCATGGCAATTGCCCGCGGACAAGGTCGATTCTGCGTTCGACTTCATGGTCAAGGACGATCCGTTCTCCGGACACGTCGTCATCCGCTCGACCGACGCGGCGACTCCCGGCTCGAACTACCGTCTCTGGACGACGGTCAAAGCGCCACAGGGATTCTCGATCGAGAAGCACTGCGCGCTGCTGGCCCGGCTCACGGGCGCCGAGCATTTCCGCATCATGCCCGCGAAGCGCATCTTCGCCCTCGGCGTCGGCCATGTGCGGCGCAAAGGGATGGAGCCAGGCAGCAAATCCGAAGAGCTGGCGGTCGTCAAGGACACGACGAAGGCCGAGTTGTCGGAGCTCGAATGGCGCGTGCTGACCGCGCTGAAACGTGAGCTGGGGCCAGAAGAAGTTCGCCGCGACGTCTGGCAAAGTCGCGCGTCGGAAGCCAGTGTTCCGCTTGAGACGTTCTACAAAGTTGCCGAGGACTTGAACAAGCGCGGCGTCATCGGCCGGTTCTCGACGTTTCTCGAGCACGTGAAGCCGCATCAGGACGGCGAGCGCGTCACGCGGTTCAACGGTCTTTTCCATTGGGCCGTGCCGCCGGGCCGCGAGATCGAAGCGGGCCGCGAGGTCGGCCGCTTCCACATCCTCACACACTGCTACTGGCGCGAAGGCGGCGCGGAGTTCCGCAACGTGAACATCATGGCTGTCGCTCACGGAACGGAGAAATCGCTGGTCCTCGCGCACAAGGCGGCAATCGACGAGCACCTCGCATCGATCGGCATTCCCGTGAGCTACACGAATGTGTTCTGGGGCGGGAGGTCGGAGATCAAGCCTTCGGAGATATCGCCGTTTGCGTATGTCGAGTGGTGTCGGGCGCACGACGTCGATCCTGCTGAGCTGCGCGACGTTGGCCGTTAACCGGTAACCGTTAACCGAATCCAGTCTCACGGTTAACGGTTAACGGTTAACGGTTACCGGTTAACGGCTACGACGCCGTTTTCCACTCTACGCCCGGATTTTCCTTGATCGCATAGTCCAGCTCCCAGTCGGACGAGAACAGCACGACGGGGTGGCCGCTGCGATCGACTGTGACGCGTGACCGGCTCGGAAGGTTCAACTTCGCCACGTCGTCGACGTCCCGATCGACCCAGCGCGCGATCTTGTACGGCAGCTCCTGGATTGTCGTCTCGACGTCGTACTCCGTCTCCAGGCGCGATCGGAGGACATCGAATTGCAGTTCGCCGACAACGGCGAGAACCGGCTCACTCTTCAGGCCTTCGTGCAGCGTGAGAACCTGCATCACGCCTTCCTCTTCGAGTTGCTCGAGGCCTTTCTGGAACTGCTTCTGCCGGGTGACCTGTTTCGCGCGCAGCATGCCGAAATGTTCGGGCGCGAATCGCGGAATGCGATCGAAGACGACCGGTTCGCCCGACGAGACGGAGTCGCCGATCTGGAACAGTCCCGGATTCACAAAGCCGATCACGTCGCCCGGATAAGCGCGCTCGATCGTCTCGCGATCGCGCGCGAAGAGGCGGTGCGGACGGGTCATGCGCACTTCGCGATCGAGCCGCGTGTGATGCACGACCATGTCCTTCTCGAACACGCCCGAGCACACGCGCATGAACGCCAGACGATCGCGGTGACGCTTGTCCATGTTCGCCTGGATCTTGAACACGAAGCCGGTGAACGTCTCATCGGTCGGCTCGACTCCGCCGCGGGCGATCGGCGACGGCGCGAACTCGAGCACCGCGTTCAGGAACGGTTCGACGCCAAAATTGTTGATCGCGCTTCCGAAGAACACCGGGATGACCTCGCCGCGGCTGAAGCGAGCGAAATCGAATTCGACGCCGGCGCCTTCGAGAAGTTGCGCAGCGTCGCGCAGCTCCTGCCACGCCGAGTTGCCGAGGGCGTCTTCGAGTTTCGGATCGGTGAGACCGGTGACGCTGACCGGCGCGACGTGCGCGCCGTGCTGCGTGCGCTCGAATCGCAGGACCTGCTGCTTGCGCAGATCGAACACGCCCTGGAATGTCGGACCGTTGCCGATCGGCCAGTTCATCGGAACCGCACCGATTTTCAGTTCTCGCTCGAGCTCGTCGATGAGATCGAATGGATCGCGGCCGGGGTGATCGAGCTTATTGATGAAGCAGATGATCGGGATGTTGCGCATGCGGCAGACGTCGAACAGTTTTCGCGTCTGCGGCTCGATGCCTTTCGCGCTGTCGAGCACCATGACGGCGCTGTCGGTCGCGGTGAGCGTGCGGTAAGTGTCCTCGCTGAAGTCCTGGTGACCGGGCGTATCGAGCAGGTTGAGGCAGTAACCGGCGTACTCGAACTGCAGCACGGTCGACGTGATGGAAATCCCGCGGCTTTGTTCGATCGCCATCCAGTCGGACGTTGTGGCGCGCTGTGTTTTCCGGCTGCGGACGGCGCCCGCGACTTCGATCGCGCCGCCGTACAGCAACAGCTTCTCCGTCAACGTCGTTTTGCCAGCGTCGGGGTGGGAGATGATGGCAAACGTCCGCCGCCGCGCCACTTCGCGGCTGAGCTCATCGGTTGGCTGGGAAATCACGCTCACGGAGTCACTTAAAACACGTGTCGCGTCGCAAGATTCCGGCCGGTACGCCTAGAATTTCCTGGCCTTGCGGCGGTACCGCGAATCCTTCGGATCGAGCCTGGCCGCCTCTGCATAATGCTGGTCCGCGGCGGCGAAATCGCCGAGCGCTTCGCAAACCGCGCCGAGGTCGAAGTGGAGTGCGGCCGAGCGCGGGTGGGATCGTAGCGCAGCCTCCCAGACGCCGCGCGCTTCGGTCATCTGGTCGCTGTCGACATACGACATGCCTTCGTCGAAAGCGGGCGCGTCTTCGGCAAGGTCGATCGAGTCGTGGACGCGGCGCGGCGTGATCTGCTCGGCCGCCATGATCGCCGCGTATCGTGCGGCCTGGTCCGTCGCCACCTCGCGTTCTTCGTCGCCGACTCGTGTCACGCGCGGCGACGTCCCTTCGCCTCGCACGTTGAACTCGGCCAGCTTGCGTTTGTGATCGGTCGCCAGGGCGTCGACGTGAGCGATGCAGACGGCGTCGATCCATCTCTGCGTCCGATGCACGCGATTTCCGTCGACGTCGTCCGAGCCTCCGAGGCCCGAGCGCTCGGTCGTCTGGCAACTGAAGGCCTCGATCCGCAAGTACGCGTCGGCCCGATAACGCTGTTCAGCGTACTTGGGAGGCCTCCGCCAGCGATGCGATCGTTCCGTGGACCGTTCGACCGTCGTCGGGTCGATCACGCGCAGCGTGCCTTCGCGGTTCGTCTGATCGATGAAGACATCGATGAACGTGGCGATCCTGTCGTTGTCCCCGATCGCGTAAGTGATCAGGAGATCTTCGACCTGGCCCAGACTGTGGGGAGCTCGAATGGTACGGTCGAACGTGAGACGCGAGGATGCACCGGCACTGGAAGCCGTGAGCAGAACGACCGCGCACACGTATCGCAGACAGAGCATGACGGGGCATGTTCATCGTACAACAGTCCGAGCCCGGCCTTGTAGAATCGCCAGCGCATGCGACTCAACGTCACCAGTGAAATCGGCCGGCTCAAGACCGTTCTCGTCCATCTCCCGGGTCGCGAGATCGACCTGATGGTGCCGCCGATGATGAACCAGCTCCTCTTCGACGACATCCTGTACGGGCAGGTGGCGCGCGAGGAGCACCGAAGGTTCCAGCAGCTGATCCGTTTCGTCGCGGACGAGATCATCGAGCTGCAGGACCTTCTCGAAGAAGTGTTCGAAGACGACGAGGTCAAATCCCACATCGTCCGCGACCTCGCCAAACGCAACCACCTCGGGCGCCGCCTGGTGCGGCGTCTCCTCGATCAGCCGGCGGCAACACTCGCCGACACACTCATCAGCGGCATCCCGGACGAGAGCGAGGAA
>DASVHS010000122.1:0-2749 GCA_036382495.1 Thermoanaerobaculia bacterium
TCGATCACCGATCTGCGGATGAAGATTCAGAAGCACGTCCAGCGATTGCCGGTGTCGTATTTCGACGGCACGAAGACCGGCATCGTCGTGACTCGCGTGATGAACGACGCCGAAGGGATCCGCAATCTCGTCGGCACCGGCCTGATTCAGCTCATCGGCGGACTCGTGACCGCCGCGGGCGCGATCTGCATCCTTTTCTATCTGAGCGCAAAACTCGCGCTGATCATCCTCTGCGCCGTCGTTTTCTTCGCGGTCGTCCTCTACTTCGCGTTCAAGACCGCGCGACCGATGTTCAAGAAACGCAACGAGGTTAACGGACAGCTCACCGGGCGTTTGACCGAGACCATCTCGGGCATCCGCATCGTCAAGGCCTACAAAGCGGAGAAGCACGAAGCGCGAGTCTTCGCGCACGGAGCGCATGAGCTTCTCCGGCTCGTGCAGGGCACGATGCGCGTGATCAGCGGCGTCGGAGCGCTGTCGACATTTCTTGTCGGCGTGGTCGGAATCGTCGTGATGATCATCGGCGGCCGGCAGGTTCTCGCCGGCCAGATGACGATCGGCGGACTCATTTCCTTTACGTTGTATCTCGGACTCGTCGTCGGACCGGTCGTCCAGATCGTCTCGATCGGTACGCAACTCTCCGAAGCGTTCGCAGGACTGGAGCGCATGCGCGAGATCCTCAACGAGAAGACCGAGGATGCCGATGACCCGAACCGGCAGCATGTCCCGCAGATCCTGGGAAACGTCGAGTTCCGCGATGTCTCATTCGAGTACTCGCCGGGCGTACCCGTGCTCAAGGACATCAATTTCATCGCGCCCGCCGGAACATCGGTGGCGCTGGTCGGACCATCGGGATCGGGCAAGAGCACGCTCATCGCGCTCGTCGCTGCATTTCATCGTCCGACGACCGGAAAGGTCGTCGTCGACGGTCTCGATCTCAACGAGATTCGCCTCGACAACTATCGCGGTCACCTCGGTCTCGTGCCGCAGGACTCCTTCCTTTTCGCCGACACCATCGGCAGCAACATCCGGCTGGGCAACCCGCACGCGACGAAGGAGGAAGTCGCGCGCGCCGCGACGATCGCGCACGTCGACGAGTTCACGGCCAAGTTCAGCGACGGCTACGAGACGGTCGTCGGCGAGCGCGGAGTCAAACTCTCGGGCGGACAGAAGCAGCGAGTCGCGATCGCGCGCGCCATCGTTGCCGATCCCGAGATTCTGATCCTCGACGAAGCGACGTCATCGCTCGACAGCGAAAGCGAAGCGCTCATCCAGGATGGTCTCAATGAACTGATGAAAGGCCGCACGACGTTCGTCATCGCGCACCGTCTGTCGACGATCCGCAAAGCCGATCAGATCCTCGTTCTCGAGGACGGGCGCATCATCGAGCGCGGCACGCACGACCAGCTGATGTCGCTGCGCGGCCGCTACCGCTCGCTCTACGAGAAGCAATACGGCATCGCAATCAACCGATTCGTGAATCAGGGCGAAGAATTATCGGATGTGGCAGTGACTGGTGACAAGTGAGCGGTAACGGGTAACGGGTAACCGGTAACGGGTAACCGGCTACCGGCTACGTCTTCAGCTCGACGTTCCAGTACGCCTCGTCCAGAAAGTTCTTCCAGATGTCGGGGAACGTACGTCCCTGCAGCCGGTGCAGCGGATGCCACTTCGGCCGGGCCGGCATGCGGATCAACTGAATGCCCGACTCCTGAAGCAGTTTGTTGCCCTTGCGCACATTGCACGGCAGGCACGCGCACACGACGTTCTCCCAGGTCGACTTTCCGCCGCGCGAGATCGGAACGACGTGATCGAGCGAGAGCTCCGAGGAGGAGAACTTCCGGCCGCAGTACTGGCAGCGGTTCTGGTCGCGGAGATAGATGTTGCCGCGCGAGAACTTGACCTCCTGCCGCGGGAGCCGGTCGAACGTCAGAAGCTGGACGACGTGCGGAATGAGGATGTTGCGGCTGGGCGTGACGACGTAGTGGTCATCGGGCTGGACGGGGATGTCCATCCAGTTCTCGAAGTTATAGGTGCGGTACTCCGAGTCGACAGCCTTGACCTGGCCCTTGTAGAGCAGGGTGAACGCGCGACGGACCGAAGTGATGTGGACCGCCTGAAAGACGCGATTGAGCACCAAGACGTGGCCGTCGAGCATGGTTACCCACCCTCAAACAGCCAGTGACACCAACGTGTTTCCATCGGCGAACGGTTTCTCTTGAATCGCGGTCATCATACACGTTCACCGAGAGCGCCCAAGTTGCAAAACGCGCTGATTTGGGAGATAGTTAGCGCCAAGACGAATCTCGAACAGGCTCGCCGCGCGCAAGACGGGCGGGCATTAGTGGGTGTGGTTTTGGGAGGCTTGCATGCGCGTTGTTCTACGGTTAGCCCTGATCGTCGTCGTTGCCCTCGGTTTCTCTTCTCCACAACTCTTTGCTGATCACCTGCAGGCAAATTGTCCGCTGACCCTCGTCAGCAACAATCCGGCAGTCAGTGACTTCAGCCTTTCGCCTCACGGCGTGTTCCGCTCCGGGTCGCTCGTGTTCGTCCTGCGCGGACAGACGCTATCGACCTACAACGTCACCGACACGGGGGAGATGCAACTCGCACGCGAGGACTTCGTCGGCTCGATGGGCGCGCACGAAGCGAATGGCGGCACCGCATTCTCGAACGGCTTCCTCTACATCAGCAGCGAAGCGGGACTGGAGATCTTCGACCTGCGCAACGTTCGCGCGGGCGGCAGCGC
>DASVHS010000123.1:0-5072 GCA_036382495.1 Thermoanaerobaculia bacterium
GTTAACGGTTAACGGTTAACGGTTAACGGTTAACGGCTAACGGCTAACGGCTAACGGCTACCGGTTACCGCTTCACTCCACGATCCCGTTTCTCAAAATATCAGCGATCTCCCGCACGATCTCCGCGGAGTTCTTGCCGAATGGCTCAGGAACGTTGAACAGAATCTCGATTGTGAAGTAACTGAAGAACATCCGCGTCGTCAGCATCAGCGCGGAGATGGGCGACACACCCGGCCGCAACCGCTCCGCCACGCGTTCCAATCCGCCGTCGCGGCCGAGGACGTCGGCGTAACGGGTGGCCATGTCGCCGTAGAACTTCTGGACGTGCGTCCCTTCGAACTCGATCACATCGACGTAGATCAGAGCGAAGTATTGACGGAACTCGCGGATGCTCTCACGCGCCGCGGCGCCGAGTAATTCGAGGTTGTCGGGGAACTGACCGGCGATCAGCGCTCGGCGGTACGGAAACCGGCGTGTTTCCGCGGCGGTCCACAACTCCTCGAGCAGCGTCTTGAAGATCGTCTCTTTGTCGGGGAAGTGATGGTAGACGTTTCCCGTAGATACGCCCGCCTTCTCGGCGATGTCGCGTACGCTGGTGGCCCGATAGCCATGCCGTGAGAACAGTTGCAGGGCGGCATCGAGAACCTGGCGGCGGCTGCGCTCCGACTTCTCTTCTCGCTGCATGCGAGCCAGAAAAGAAGGCTATCACTTATACTTGCAAAAACCACGGAGGTGATTCCCGACGTGGCTACATCCATCAACGGTTCCGATACAGCCTGGCTCCTCGTCGCCACCGCTCTCGTCCTCATGATGACCCCCGCCCTCGGTTTCTTTTACGGGGGAATGGTGCGCGCGAAGAACGCTCTCAACACATTGATGATGAGCTTCTCCGCGCTCGGGTTCGTTGGCCTGGCGTGGGCGTTCTTCGGTTACTCGATCGCGTTCAGCAGTGGATCGCCCCTCATCGGAGGAACGAGCTACATGTTCCTCCGCAACGTCGGCCTCGGCGCCCAGGGAACGATTCCGCACGTGCTGTTCTTCGCGTATCAGGGAACGTTCGCGATCATCACCGCGGCGCTGATCTCCGGCGCGATCGTCGAGCGGATGCGATTCGGCCCGTACCTCGCGTTCATCTCGATCTGGTCGCTCGTCGTTTACGCGCCGATCGCGCACTGGGTGTGGGGCGGCGGATGGTTGAGCAAGCTCGGCGCGCTCGACTTCGCCGGCGGCACGGTCGTGCATGTGAATGCGGCGGCCGCGGCGCTCGTCTGTGCGGTCGTCGTCGGTGCGCGCAAGGATTACGCGCGCCAGGCGATCCTGCCGCAGAACGTTCCGTTCACTCTGCTCGGCGCGGGATTGCTCTGGCTGGGCTGGTTCGGGTTCAACGCCGGCAGCGCGCTTGCCGCGAACGGCACCGCCGCGCTGGCGTTTGTGAACACGATGCTCGCGCCGATCGCGACGCTCGTCGTCTGGACGATGCTCGACCTCGTGCGCACGCGCAAAGCGACCGCGATCGGCGCGGCCACGGGCATCGTGGTCGGGCTCGTGGCCATCACTCCCGCGGCCGGATTCGTCAGTCCGATGTCGGGGATCATCATCGGCGCGATCGCCGCGTTTCCGAGTTACTACGTCCTGCTCTATCGCGCGACGACGCGGCTCGATGACTCGCTCGACGTCCTCGCCGCACACGGCGCGGGCGGGATCGTCGGCGCTCTGCTGACGGGCGTCTTCGCGTCGAAAGCGTGGAACGCGGATGGCGGCGACGGTCTGCTCTACGGCAACGCGCGTCAGCTGGGCATTCAGGCGATCGCGATTCTGGCCACGCTGGTCTACAGCCTCGTCGCGACGTACGTCATCGTGAAATGCATTTCTCTCGTCACCAGGTTGCGCAGCGACGCGCGTGAAGAAGGGATGGGCATGGACTTCACGCAACATGGAGAAGAGGCGTACAGCCGCGGCGAAGGCGCGCTCCTTCTGCTCGAGCGCAGGAGGGATTCATGAAACTCGTCGTTGCGGTCATCCGGCCCGATCGCCTGAGTTACGTCCTCGAGGAACTGTTCCGGGCGAATGTCGCCGGCCTCACGATCAGCCGCGTGCAGGGTCATGGCGGCGAGACCGAGCGCGTCGAGACGTATCGCGGCACGACTGTGAAGATGGAGCTGTCGGACAAAGTGCGCATCGAGATCGGCGTCTCCGATCACTTCGTCGAGACGACGATCAAGGCGATCGTGACCGGCGCGCGGACCGGTGATGTCGGCGACGGCAAGATCTTTGTCGTCCCGGTCGATAAGGTCGTGCGCATTCGAACCGGCGAAGAGGATCGCGCGGCGGTAACGCCGGTCGGAGTGCCGTCGGATTAATTAGAGCGCAGAGGGCGGAGCGCAGAGCAACAAGCTTCATCTCCTGCGCTCTGCCCTCTGCCCTCCGCGCTCTGGTTCTATACTCCGCGCCTTGTCCGCGAAACACGATCCCTACGCATCCCTTCGCGTCAAAAACTTCCTCTGGCTGATCGTCAGCTATGCGATGTCGACGATCGCGCGCGAGGGGCAGATCGTCGTCGTCGGCTGGCAGGTCTACGAGATCACGAAGGATCCCCTTTCCCTCGGCATGATCGGCCTGGCTGAGGCGCTGCCGTTCATCGCCGTAGCGTTGTATGCGGGACACGTGGCCGACCGATGGCCGCGCCGGCCGATCGCGATCGCCGGGATGTTCGGCATGTTGTTGTCGGCCATCGCGCTGCTGTTGTTCACGACCACGGGGATGATCGAGCGGCGCGTGTGGCCGATCTATCTCGTGATTTTTCTCAGCGGCATCACGCGCAGCTTCATGCGGCCGGCATTCACTGCGCTTTCGGCCGAGCTGATCACGCGCGACATCTACGCGAACGCCGTCGCGTGGCGCAGCTCGACGTGGCAGCTGGCCGCGGTCATCGGGCCCGCCCTCGGTGGACTTGTCTACGGATTTGCGGGTGCTGCGGTCGCGTACGCAGGCGTGATCGTTCTGATGGCGCTGGCGCTTGTCGGGTTGTGGCTGATCTCACACAACGCCCGGCCTCAGCCGCGCGAAGAAATGCCGATCGGTGAGAGTCTGAGTATCGGCATCCGATTCATCCGGGGGCAGCCGGTCCTGCTCGCGGCGATGACGCTCGATCTTTTTTCGGTGCTGTTCGGCGGCGCGGTGGCGTTGCTTCCGATCTTCGCAAGACTCCTCGGCGCCGGGCCGCAGGGACTGGGCCTTTTGCGCGCGGCGCCGGCGGCCGGATCGCTCGTCACCGGCATCATCGTCGCGCATCGGCCGCCGATGAAACGGAGCGGTCCGGCGCTGTTCGCGGCCGTCGCGATCTTCGGCGTGACGATGATCGCGTTCGCGTTGTCGCGCAGTTTCGTTCTCTCGCTCGTGCTGCTGACGATCAGCGGGATGGCCGACAACGTCAGCGTCATCATTCGCGGCACTCTTCTCCAGACCATGACGCCCGAGAACATGCTCGGCCGCGTCTCGTCGGTCAACCAGGTGTTCATCGGTGCGTCGAACGAGATCGGCGCGTTCGAGTCCGGCGTGGCCGCGCGACTGATGGGAACCGTGCCGTCCGTGATTTTCGGCGGCGTGATGACGCTGGTCGTCGTGGCGATCACGTTGTGGCGATCGCCGGCGCTGCGACGGATGCGAGAGATCCACACTTCGTAGAAAGAGCGCAGAGCGCGGAGGGCAGAGCGCAGGTGTACGGCGGTCTACTGCGCTCTGCGCTCCGCCCTCTGCGCTCTAAGCGTTACGCTTTTCCGAGATCCCATGACCGATCCCATCAAAGGCAGAGGAGCGAGTTGGAATCCGCAGAACAGGTTTGAGACGCTCGAGTATGTGCGCGACGAGGACGCCGAGCTCGAGCCTGGCTCGCCGCGCACAATCTACCTGCGCGATCCGACGCGTACGCTGATCACGACAAACGACAGCCCGGACGTCGGCTTCGAAGCGAGCATCAATCCGTATCGCGGCTGCGAGCACGGCTGCATCTACTGCTTCGCCCGTCCTACTCACGAATACCTGGGCATGTCCGCGGGCCTCGACTTCGAGACGAAGATTCTCGTGAAGGAGGACGCGCCGGAGCTTCTGCGTGAGGAGCTGAACGCGAAGAGCTGGGAGCCGAAGGTGATTGCGATCAGCGGCGTCACCGACGCGTTCCAGCCGATCGAACGGAAGCTGGAGATCACGCGCCGCTGTCTCGGCGTGCTCGCGGAGTTTCGAAATCCCGTGGCGATCATTACGAAGAACGTCCTCGTGACCCGCGACATCGATCACCTCAAGGAGCTGGCGAAGTTCAATGCGGCGCGAGTATTCCTGTCGATCACAACACTCGATCCGAAACTCGCGAACATCATGGAGCCTCGTGCCGCGACGCCGGAGTTGCGGCTCGCCGCGGTCGAGGCGCTGGCGTCGGCAGGCGTTCCCGTTGGCGTGCTGGTCGCGCCGATCGTTCCGGCGATTACCGATCACGAAATGCCCTCGATCCTCGCCGCAGCGAAGAAAGCGGGCGCCGATTGGGCGGGCAAAGTCGTGCTGCGATTGCCGTGGGCCGTCGCGCCGCTGTTCGAACGCTGGCTCGACGAGCACTTCCCCGATCGCAAGGACAAAGTCCTGAACCGCGTGCGCGACATGCGCGGCGGGAAGTTGTACGACGCGACGTGGGGAGCGCGCGGACGCGGAGAAGGGCTGTTCGCCGATCAGATGTCCGCGCTCTTCGACGTCACGTGCAGGCGGCTTGGACTCAACGAACGCGATGACGCGATGTCGGTTGACGCGTTTCGGCGGCGATTGCCGCAACAGTCGCTGTTTTAGCCGCTTCTGTGTGGCACCCACACAGAAGCCGATATCCTCCGCGTCATGAAAACCATCTGCGAAGGCAAGCGCGTTTTCCTCCTCGACCGCGACGGGTGGGAGTTCGCCGAGCGCAAGAAGGGAAAGGAAGCGGCCGCGATCATCGCCGTCACGGATGACAACCGCGTGATCCTCACCGAGCAGCATCGCAAGCCGGTCGACGCGCGCGTCATCGACTGGCCGGCCGGTCTCGTCGGCGACGA
>DASVHS010000124.1:0-4107 GCA_036382495.1 Thermoanaerobaculia bacterium
AGAAGGCCGCCACGATCGCTGACTCGCCGAGGCTGAGGAGGTTGTCGCGCCGCGCAACGTGGGCGCATTCATGGCGGAGCACAGACTCCAGCTCGTCATCGTCGAGAGCATCACAACCGCCGTCGGGAAGAATCACGACGGGACGGATGATGCGTACGACCGCGGGCGCTTCGCAGACCGTCGAGCGCCGGATCTCGACGCTCATGCGCAGTCCAAGCCGCCGGCGAGCGCCCGCGAGCGCGACGATCTCGCGGGGCGAGGCCAGGGAATTCGCGTGCAACGCTGATGAGACCATCCGCCGCCGCGCGATGGCCCAGAAGATCGCAAGCAGTCCGGCCGGAACGAGCCAGGCGATCATCAATGCTTCCGGCCACCGGCTCGCAGGATGAGGCGAGAGCGCCGATACAGCAAGGGGCGCTCCTAACCATTGCATCGAAACGCTGCCGGCTGAACGCGCCGTCAGGTGCGCGAGGTCGATGCCCAGTGCGTGACCGAGCACGTTGATCGCGGCGAAAGGAATCGCAAACTTCAGGAGACCGCAAAACACCAGCGCGTAACGCGTGCGCGCGGTCACGGGCAGAGCGCGCGACATCACGAGGGCGAGCGCCAGCACAAGCGTGGAGCTCCAGAGATGCGTCAGGACGTCGCTCACTTGCGCGCTCCTTTCTTTTTGCGGGACTTCTCGCCGCTCTTCTCGAGCGCCTTGATGTCCTCCAGCGTCAGCTTTCCGCTCTCGATGAGGTGAGCGACGACGGGCTGCGCCGAACCGCCGAACAGATCGAGGAACTCATCGATCAGGCGCCGGTATGCGGATTTGCGAGTGATGAGCGGTTCGAACATCAGGGCGTTGCCGACCTTGCGGCTGCGGCGAACGGCGCCTTTTTGCTCCAGCCTTTGCACGATGGTCTGGACCGTCGTGTATGCCGGGCGGCGGTCTTCAGGCAGTGCGTCACGCACCTCGCGAACCGAGGCTTCACCGAGCGGCCACAAGACATCCATGATTTCGAGCTCGAAGCGAGTCAGACGGGAGGTCTTTTTTTTCATCTACGTTGACACCGTCCACTAAACTACGTCTGTAGTAGGAGATTGTCAAGTGGGTAATATCCACCGATGGCCGACCCGCAAGTCACGCCCGAGCTCGTCGCGTCCCACGGCATCAACGAATCCGAATACAAACTGATCGAGCAGATCCTCGGACGCGAGCCGAATTACACGGAGCTCGGCATTTTTTCGGTGATGTGGTCGGAACACTGCTCGTACAAGTCGAGCCGCGTGCACCTGCGCAAGTTTCCTACGACCGGCCCGCGAGTGGTGCAGGGTCCCGGCGAAAACGCGGGCGTCATCGACATCGGCGACGGCTGGGTGGCCGCGTTCAAGATGGAGTCGCACAATCATCCATCGTTCATCGAGCCGTATCAGGGTGCGGCGACGGGCGTCGGCGGGATCCTGCGCGACATTTTCACGATGGGCGCGCGGCCGATCGCCTGCCTCGACTCGCTTCGATTCGGCGAGCTCGGCGCGCCGAGGATGCGATACCTCGTTGACGGCGTTGTGCGCGGCATCGCCGGATACGGCAACTGCATCGGCATCCCCACGATCGGCGGCGAGACATCGTTTCACCGCAGCTACAACGGCAACATCCTCGTCAACGTCTTCGCCCTCGGCATCGCCCGACGAAATCAGATTTTCAAAGGGACGGCAGAGGGCGTCGGCAATCCTGTGATCTATGTCGGATCGAAAACGGGACGCGACGGCATCCACGGAGCGACGATGGCGTCCGCCGAGTTCGACGAAACGTCGGAAGAAAAACGGCCGACGGTGCAGGTCGGCGATCCATTCACCGAAAAACTTCTGCTCGAGGCGTGTCTCGAGATCATGCAGAGCGACGCGGTCGTCGGCATTCAGGATATGGGCGCCGCCGGCCTGACATCGTCGTCGTTCGAGATGGCCGGACGCGCCGGGACCGGCATCCGCATGGATCTCGATCGCGTCCCTGTTCGCGAAAGCGGCATGACGCCGTACGAGATCATGCTCTCCGAATCGCAGGAGCGCATGCTCATCGTCGCGAAACGCGGGCGCGAAAACGAAGTCGTGCGCACGTTCGAGAAGTGGGACCTCAACGCCGCGGTGATCGGCGAAGTGACCGACGACGGCTTCGTGCGCATTTTCTTCCGTGGACAGGAAGCGGCGACGATTCCCGTCGAGCCGATTTCGACTGAGGCGCCGGTGTACAACCGGCCGATGGAAAGGGCGAAGTATCTCGATGAGATCGCTCCCGACCTGAAGCGCCCTCGCGTCAACGACGCCGACATCACCGACTCGCTGCTGCGCCTCATCGCTTCACCGAACCTCTGCTCGAAACACTGGATCTGGGATCAGTACGACACGACCGTGCGCACGAACACGATCGCGAAGCCGGAACAACGCGACGCCGCGATCGTTCGCGTCAAAGGGACGGGTCGCGCACTGGCGATGACCTCGGACGTGAATCCCGTCTATTGCTATCTCGATCCGTACGAAGGCGGGAAGCAGGCCGTCGCGGAAGCGGCGCGAAACATCGCCGCGAGCGGGGCGCGGCCGCAGGCGATCACCGACTGCCTCAATTTCGGATCGCCCGAACGTGCCGAGATCATGTGGCAGTTCTCCGAATGCATCCGCGGCATCAGCGACGCGTGCAACGCGCTCGGGACGCCGGTCGTCTCCGGCAACGTCTCGTTCTACAACGAGACGGAAGGCAACGCGATCTATCCAACGCCGACCGTCGGCATGGTCGGTCTTTTCGAAGACGAGACCATCGGATCGGGTCTGGCGTTCCCCGACGCCAACCTCGACGTCATCCTCCTCGGCGAAACGCGCGACGAGCTCGGTGGATCGGAATGGCAGCAGATGAACATGCGCGACGCGATGGCAGCGCCACCGCGCGTCGATCTCGACCGCGAGAGGATGCTCGTCAATCTGCTCATCGATCTTCACGAGCACAAACTGCTGCGCAGCGCGCACGACCTGTCGAACGGCGGACTGGCCATCGCGCTGGCCGAGTCGTCGATGAGCGGAATCGGCTGTCACGTCGATCTTCGCGAACACGCCGACAGCTGCGATGCAGTCGGTCTTCTGTACAGCGAGACCCAGGCGCGCGCGGTCGTCGCGTGCCGGACCGAACATCGCGACGAGATCCTGCGCCGCGCGAATGACTCCGGCGTCCGCGCGATGCGCATCGGACGCACGTCAGCGGGAGCGTTCGTGATCGAGCGCAACGGCGTGCCGCTGATTCGCACGAACACGTCGGAGCTGGCCCGCATCTGGCGCACCGCGTTCTCACTGTTCCTCGGCGGCGACTCGATCGACGACGTGATTCACGGCCGCGGCGAGGAAGCCGAGCTCATCGCGCATTGAGGGTGAGCATGACGAGGACCGTAGGCATCATCGGCGGCATCGCGCCGGAATCAACGGTCGCGTACTACCGGCAGATCATCGAGCGATACCGTGAAGCGACCGGCGGCGGCAATCCATCGATCATCATCAACAGCATCGACCTGACGAAGATGCTCGGCTTCGTGTCCTCGAAGAATTTTCCGCAGCTGATCAACTATCTGTCCGCCGAAATAAATCGGCTCGCGGACGCAGGCGCTGACTTCGGTGTGTTTGCGTCGAACACTCCGCACATCGTCTTCAACGAGGTCGCGTCGCGATCGCGAATGCCGCTGATCAGCATCGTGGAGTCCGCGTCGCGCGCAGCAGAACAACTCGGTGTGAAGAAGGCCGGACTGCTCGGAACGCGGTTCACGATGCAGGGCCGCTTCTATCCCGAAGCATTCGCCGCGCGCGGAATCGAAGTCGTTCCGCCCGAAGGAAGCGATCTCGATTACGTCCACGACAAATACATGACCGAACTGGTCAACGCGCGGTTCCTCGACGAGACGCGTGCGGAGCTCCTTCGAGTCATCGAACGAATGCGCGACCGCCAGCACATCGACGCCGTCATCCTCGGCGGGACAGAATTGCCGTTGATTCTCGGTCGTGAAATGTTCGCCACCGAACAAATCCTCGACACGACAGCCATCCACGTACAGGCAATCGTCGAGCGACTCACCAGGACAGATAAGGTGA
>DASVHS010000125.1:0-21047 GCA_036382495.1 Thermoanaerobaculia bacterium
AACAGCAATGCCATGCGGCTGATGATCTGCGCCTCGAGCAGCATGAAGCCCGCGCCGAGGAAGAAGAATTCGAGGCGGATGGAACGGAAGCCGATACCGATCTGCTTCGCCGCCAGCAGCGAGATCAGAATCAGGAGAAGCGAGATCGTGACGACACTCGTCGGCAGGCCGGGATTGCGCTGGTAAAAGTACGGCCAGTCGTCGGTCGTCATCACCACGCTCTCCATCGGCGTGCCGGTCCTCGAGCCGACGTACTGCGCGAGCACGGGATCGCGCAGCGCCGCATTGATCCGTCGAGCCGATCCGGTGACGAAGAAATGTCCCCACGTCGTCTCGCCGAACACTGCCTCGAGCTGCAGCGGCTCATAGCCGAACGACTCGGTGAGCAGGTCATGCAGGCGGCCGGCGATCCAGGGCCGGCGCTGCACCTGGAACTTGACGATGAAGATGCCGTCGGGCGTCAGCAGGCGTCGCGCGGCGTCGATCGCCTCGCGCGTGTAGACGTAATTGTCGATGCGGATGTTCGTGAAATGCGACGCCGTCGTGTGCGAGTCGAGCAGCGAGAACACGATGAGATCGAATCGATCGCTCGTGTTCTGCACGTAGCTGCGCGCGTCGTCGATGACGACGTGGACCTTCGGAGACGAATACGGATGCTCGGGATGCAGTTTGCGGCCGAGGGCGAGGATCAGCGGATCGATCTCGACCGCCGTCACGCGCGCGGAATTGTTGCGCAGCGCCGCCGCGACGTCGTTCCCCATGCCCGACCCAAGGACGAGCGTGTTCGAAGGGTTGGGCGCGAATCGATAAGGGAAGTCGTATCCATTGAGATCTCCCGGCTTCCCGCCATGCGCCGTCAGAAACTTCGGCAGATCGATCGCGCTCTGGTACCAGCTACCGTTCGTCTGCAGCTGATAACCGTTCTCGATCGGTGTGACCGCGAGCTTCTGATACGGCGACCAGTAGACGTTCGGATTCATGAGCGACTGGACGGACGCGATCGCGATCGAGATCACGAACGTCGCAAGCGTCGCCCACCGGACCGCGGGCACGCGCCAGAACAGCGCAACCGCGATCAACCCCGCGACCGTCAGCCAGACGATCGGCGGCGTATTCAGAAAACACAACGCGGTGTAGAGCGCGATGCCACCGAGACTCGCCAGCACATTGACCGAATACGCGGTGATCCCGTTCGGCGCCGCTTCGAGATACCAGCCGACGAGTTGTCCGACAGGAATGAACGTGATCGCGATCAGGATGAACAACGGCAACACGATGACCGCGGCCATGAGCAGTCCGACCCACGCGTTTCCCGTCAGATTTTCCGCCGCGCCCCAGATGAACACTTCCGACGACGCGCCGAGGAGCTGCGGCAGTGCGTCGATGATTCTGCGCAGCGGCGCGAAGGGAAGCGCGATCGCCGCCGTGAAGAACACGACGGGGACGCACAGCGTCAGGATCGAGATCGCGCGCTTTGCGAGATAACAGCCGAGCCCAAAGCCGAGGAAGCAGGCGATGAGGACGAAGTTCTTGAAGTACGCGAAGATGCGGATCTCGCTCGAGATCCAGCGGATGAGCAGCAACTCGAGATAAAGACCGAGGATACTGCTGAGAACCAGCCCCACCGTCGTGTAGCCGCCGAGATCCTCGGGCCGCAGCGAGAGAGCCGAGTGGTGCTCACCGCGAGCGAGCGGACGCAGAAGCAGCAGGATGAGCGCGGACGCGACGGCCGCTACGGCCACACCGCCGATCAGAAAGTGCAGATCCATGCGAACAGGGTAATCGACCGTCGAAGCATTTCCGTCTTTCGGTATAGAAGAACTCAGCTCGATGAATGCGGTGCTACGATGACTTCGGGTGCGGGTTGCGATGAATGAGGACCGGTTCGAGGAGCTGTACAGATCGGCCATTCGTTTCCGTCATGTTTCGCCACAACTGAAGCCGCTCCTGCGTCACGTGTACGGCGCGGCGGTTTCCCGTCCGGCTGATCTGCGCGAGCTGAAAAATGCGTTGCAGTCGCTGCTGGAGTTTCTGGCCAGCGAGGGCGGACGCACGGACGCGAACTGCTGCACGACCGACGCGCTGTTTTCCGCCGGAGATCAGTGGGAAAGCGTCTGGTCCGACCTCCCCGAGCCGTTCCGCTCGCTCCTGGACGACCTCGGCGGCGTACTGCATGACTCCATCTACGCGCCGCACATCGCACAACATTTCGAGAGCCTTCCCGAGCAACTCCTCCAGCGCGTGCGCTCCCTCGAGTAACCTCGCGCATCCTCAAGGCGCGAGGCTTGCTTCAGAACAGACGATGGCAACACGAGGTACGAAGGGTTCGACACCGGGCCAGCCGCAGTCGGGCGACGAATCGAAAAAGCGCGCTGCAACGGCGCGGGAGGAAATCCTCGCAGTCGGCGCCGACATCGTGCCGAGCGTGACGATCGAAGCCAGGAGTAGCGGCAACCGGCCACCGGTAACCGGCAACGACCAGAAAAGCCTCATCGGCGATCAGGACATCTACCTGTTCAACGAAGGCAGCCACAACCGGCTCTGGGAAAAACTCGGGTCGCATCGCGTCATTCGCGACGGCGTTGCAGGGACGAACTTCGCGGTCTGGGCACCGAACGCACAATCCGTTTCGGTCATCGGCGAATTCAACGGATGGGATCCACGCGCGCACCCGATGCAGTTGCGCGGCACGTCCGGCATCTGGGAAACATTCATCCCGAACGTGGGCAAGGGATCGGTCTACAAGTACCACATCATCTCGCGGCACAACGATTACCAGGTCGACAAAGCCGACCCGTTTGCCGTGCATCAGGAAACTCCGCCGAAAACGGCGTCGGTCGTCTGGGACCTCGATTACGAGTGGCAGGACGACGACTGGATGCGCAACCGTCGGGCGCGCAACTCGTTCGACGCCCCGATCACGGCTTACGAAGTTCACTTCGGGTCGTGGCGGCGGGCGATCGACGACCGCGGTTCACGTCCGATGAGCTATCGCGAAGCCGCGCAGCCGCTGGCCGAGTACGTGCGCAAGATGAACTTCACGCATGTCGAGTTCATGCCGCTCATGGAGCATCCGTTTTACGGATCGTGGGGATACCAGGTCACTGGCTTCTTCGCGCCGACGAGCCGCTACGGCACACCGCAGGATTTCAAGTACCTCGTCGACGTGCTGCACCAGAACGGCATCGGCGTGATCCTCGACTGGGTGCCGTCGCATTTCCCGTCGGACGAGCACGGGCTCTCGTACTTCGACGGCACCCATCTGTTCGAGCATGCCGATCCAAGAAAGGGATTTCATCCCGACTGGAACAGTCTCATCTTCAACTACGGCCGCAATGAGGTCCGCAGTTTTCTCCTGAGCAGCGCGATTTACTGGCTGACGGAGTATCACGCCGACGCGTTGCGATTCGACGCCGTCGCATCGATGCTCTACCTCGATTACTCGCGCAAGCAGGGCGAGTGGATCCCGAACGAATTCGGCGGCCGCGAGAACATCGAAGCGATCTCGTTCCTGCGCCGGCTCAACGAGGACGTGTACAAAGCCGAGCCCGACGCGCAGACGATTGCCGAGGAGTCGACGGCGTGGCCGATGGTGTCGAGGCCGACGTATGTGGGCGGACTCGGATTCGGAATGAAGTGGGACATGGGCTGGATGCACGACACGCTGCGCTACTTCTCGAACGATCCGATCCATCGCAAGTACCACCACAACGATCTGACGTTCCGCATGATGTACGCGTTCACCGAGAACTTCGTGCTGCCGCTGTCACACGATGAAGTCGTGCACGGCAAAGGATCGCTCATCGGCAAGATGCCCGGCGACGAATGGCAGCGGTTCGCGAACCTGCGACTGCTGTTCGCGCACATGTACTCGCAGCCCGGCAAGAAGTTGATCTTCATGGGCGGCGAGATCGGTCAGTACCGGGAGTGGAACCACGAGACCGGTCTCGACTGGCAACTGCTGGATTTCCTGCCGCACGCGACGTTGCAGCGTTGGGTCGAAGACCTCAACCGCACCTATCGAGAGATGCCGGCGATGCACGAGCTGGACATGTCGCCGGAAGGATTCGACTGGATCGACTGCTGCGACACGGAGAATAGCGTCGTCAGCCTCATCCGGAAATCGAAGTCGAAGCCCGATGAAGTCGTCGTCATCGTCCTGAACTTCACGCCGATCCCGCGATACAACTATCAGATCGGCGTGCCGCGCGGCGGCCGGTGGAACGAAATCCTCAACAGCGATGCGCCGGTATATGGCGGAACGGGCCAGGGAAACATGGGCGCGGTCGATGCGGGGCCGATTCCGCTGCACGGCCGGAAGTGGTCGGTGAACCTGACGCTTCCGCCGTTGGGCGCGGTGTTCCTGACGCCGGATCTCAGTGGAGCGGCGGCCGCCTCGGCCGCCGACGACGAGGCCGAAGCTTGACGGGAGTGCCGTCACCCTTTGGCATAGCACTCGGCGCGCGGACTCTCGACGGATCAAGATGCGAGTTCCGCGTGTGGGCGCCGTCGCACGACAAGGTCGAGCTCCACATCGTCGCGCCTGAAGATCGCCGCGTTCGACTGACGAAGAATGCCGGTGGCTACCATGAAGCGATCGTCGATCGCGTTCAGGAAGGCGTGCGCTACTTTTTTGTCGTCGGGGGTCGCCAGCGGCCCGATCCCGCTTCACGTCTTCAGCCGGAAGGTGTCCACGGACCATCCGAAGTCGTCGGCCGCGAATTCAAATGGTCGGACGCGAAGTGGAAGAACATCGCAATCGAGGATTACGTCATCTACGAACTGCACACCGGCACGTTCACAAGCGAGGGAACGTTCGACGCGATGATCGATCGTCTCGATCATTTGAAGGAGCTCGGTGTCACGGCGATCGAGTTGCTTCCCATCGCGCAATTTCCCGGCGACCGGAACTGGGGTTACGACGGCGTGTACATCGGCGCGGCGCAGAAGTCGTACGGCGGGCCGATCGCGCTGAAGCGGCTGGTGAACGCGTGTCACGCTCGCGGCCTGGCCATCCTCCTCGACGTCGTCTACAACCACCTCGGCCCCGAGGGAAATTATCTGAGCGAGTACGGACCGTATTTCACGGATCGGTACAAGACGCCGTGGGGCCTGGCGCTGAATTTTGACGGCCCGCTCAGCGATCACGTGCGCTGGTTCTTCATTCACAACGCGCTGCAGTGGGTCGATGAGTTTCACATCGACGGCATGCGCGTCGACGCGGTGCATGCGATCGTCGATCATTCCGCGCAGCCGTTCCTGCAGGATTTGACGACTGCGGTTCGCGAACGCGGCGAGAAACTCGGCCGTCCGATTTACACGATTGCGGAGAGCGACCTCAACGACCCCCGCGTCATCACACCCGCCGAAAACCTCGGCCTCGGATTTGATTCGCAATGGAACGATGACTACCACCACTCGTTACACACGTTACTGACCGCGGAGCGCACCGGTTACTACGCCGGTTACGGAAAAGCATCCGACCTCGCGCGGGTGCTCAAAGGCGGCTACCTGTACACGGGACAGCATTCTGTCTATCGCGGGCGCAGGTACGGCGTGAAGCCGTTGACGACCGATGGCTCGAAGTTCGTCGTCTGCGCGCAGAACCACGACCAGGTCGGGAATCGCATGCTCGGCGAACGGCTGTCGGCGATCGTGCCGGTCGAAAAGCTGCGGCTCGCCGCGGCCGCGATCGTGTTGTCGCCGTTCGTGCCGATGCTGTTCATGGGCGAGGAGTACGGCGAGAAAGCGCCGTTTCAATATTTCACGAGCCACTCCGACAAGGATCTGATCGAAGCCGTGCGCAACGGCCGCAAAGAGGAGTTCGATGACTTCGACTGGAAAGGCGAGCCGCCGGATCCGCACGATGAGGAGACATTCCGCCGCTCGAAGCTGAACTGGCAGCTGCTCGACCACGATGAGCACGCGTCGCTCTGGCGTCTCTACCAGGAATTGCTGCGCATCCGCCGCGAGACGCCCGCGTTGCGAAAACTCGATCTCGGATCGCTGAAAGTCGAAGCCGATGACGAGAAGCGCGTCGTGGTCGTTCGTCGCGGCGATGTCGTCATCGCGTTCAACTTCAGCGACGAGGAGCAGACGGTGAAGGTTCCTGGGGCGTGCCGATTTCTCATCGAATCGGGAGCCTCGGTTGCTCGCGACCGGTTGGTGTTGCCCGCGAGCGGATTCGCCCTCATGAAGGGCAACGCGATCCACCCCCCCATGTCATCCCGAGCGTAGCGAGGGACCCGGGAGTGCGGGCGGGCCGATACACAAGGTAGAGAAACGCTCGAAACCAAACGAGCCGAGGTAGCGTCGTGACCCATGTATGCGGTCTACATCATGGCAAGCTGGCGCCGGGGGATCTACATCGGCATCACGGGAAAACTCGAAGAACGGGTGAACGAGCATAAGGCTCACTAATATCCAGAATCCTTTACGTCAAAATACAAATGCACGCGTTTGGTTTACGTTGAGAACTTCGATCGAATCGAAGATGCCCTGGCTCGCGAAAAGCAGTTGAGCCTGGCGGCGCAGCAAGAAGGTGAACCTCATTCAATCGGTCAATCCTCACTGGCATGATCTGGCCGACCCCCAAGCCCTCCCGGGTCCCTCGCTACGCTCGGGATGACATGGGGGAGAGCCGTCTCCTCATGTCGCATCGGCGATTGTGCAAATCACTCTGCTCTCCCCAACACATCCGCACGCATGGATTGTGCACTCCCCAAAATCGCTTTGCTCCGCATTCCCGCCGCCACCTACCGCATTCAGTTCAACGCCGGCTTCACGTTTGAAGAGGCGCGGCGGATCGCGGACTACCTTCATGACCTCGGTATCACCGATCTGTATGCGTCGCCGATCCTGAAAGCGCGCAAGGGAAGCACGCACGGGTACGACGTCGTCGACTCGACGGCGCTCAACCCTGAGCTCGGGACCGAGGAAGAGTTCACGAAGCTCCACGAGACGCTGCAGAAGTTGGGACTCGGATTTCTGCTCGACATCGTCCCGAACCACATGGCCGCGAGCGACGAAAATTCGTGGTGGATGAGCGTCCTGGAGAACGGCGCCCAATCGCGCTATCTCCATTACTTCGACATCGACTGGAGCTCGGTGACGGCACGCGGCCGCACCGAACAGAAACTTCTCCTCCCGATCCTCGGCAAGCCGTACGGCGAGGCCATCGAGTCGGGCGAGATCAAGCTCGCCTTCGATCAGGACGGCTTCTACTTCACGTACTTCGACAAACGTCTGCCTCTCGCGCCGAAGTCGTACAACCAGATCCTGCGCGAATGCGTCGAGTCGATGCCGACCGAAGGCGTCGCCGTCGAGCTGCGCGACCTCGTAGCCGGCGAGGAGACGGTGACGAACAGCCGTTTTCTGAAGGAGACGCTGGCGCGCATCTATGAAGGCAGTCTCGACTTCCGCAACGCGCTCGATGCGGCGATCGAGCGGATCAACGGCCACACAGGCAATACCGAGTCATTCAACGCGCTCGATACCTTGCTCGACGCGCAGTTCTACCGGCTCGCGTACTGGCGCATCGCCAGCGAGAAGATCAACTACCGGCGCTTCTTCGATGTCACGGATCTCGTTGGCGTGCGCATCGAAAACCCGGAAGTGTTCGAGGCGCGCAACCGCCGCACGCTCGAGCTGATCGCGGAAGGAAAGGTCACCGGCCTGCGCATCGATCACATCGACGGACTGTTCGATCCGATCGGGCACATGAAGAAACTGCAGCTGCGGCTCGCGGACCCGGCGGCGGAGAAGCAGCCGGCGAACTTCTACATCGTCGTCGAGAAGATTCTCGCGCGGGACGAAGTGCTGCCGAAGTCGTTCGAGGTCTGCGGGACGACGGGCTACGACTTCCTCGACACCGTCAACGCACTGTTCATCGATCCCGATGGCCTGCACAAGCTGACGGAGTTCTATCGCGACTTCACGGGCACCACCGAGTCGTTCGACGACATCTGTTACGAGCGCAAGAAGCAGGTGATCAACGAGTTGTTCTCCGGCGAGATGCGCGCGCTCGGCAAGCAGATCGGCGAGCTGTCGATGCACGACCGCAACGCGCGCGACTTTGCGCCGACCGATCTGCTTTCGGCGCTGAAGGAAATCACCGCGTGCATCCACGTCTACCGCACGTACATCCGCGAAGACTCAGCGATCACCGAGGAGGATCGGGCGTTCATCAAGCGGGCCGTCGAGGAGGCGCAAGGCCGAGCCGGCTCGAGCCTCGATCAGCGCATGTTCACGTTTCTCGAGAAAGTGCTGCTCGTCGATCCGCCGTCGTATGTCGAGAGCGAGCGGGCGAAGTGGCGTGCGTTCGTCATGCGATGGCAACAGTTCACCGGCCGCGTGATGGCGAAGGGCGTCGAAGACACGGCGTTCTACAACTACAACCGGCTCATCTCGCTGAACGACGTCGGCGGCGATCCCGGCCGCGATACGGACTTCGATCCACTGGAAGCATTTCATCAGCGCAACGAACGGATCCAGCGGGACTGGCGCGACACGCTCAACGCCACTTCGACTCACGACACGAAGCGAAGCGAGGACGTGCGTGCGCGGATCAACGTGCTGTCGGAGATCGCCGATTCGTGGGAGAAGGACGTCCACCGATGGTCGGAGATGAACGAGCCGCTGCATCGGGGCGGCGTCCCCGACCGCAACGTCGAGCTCCTCATCTATCAAACCCTCCTGGGCATGTGGCCGGTCGATGAAGAGGAGCTGCACACCGTCGAGGAGCGGCTGCGGCAATATCTCGAAAAGGCAGCGCGCGAAGCGAAGACGCATACGAGCTGGATCGCTCCGAACGTCGAATACGAAAAGAACCTCCTCGATTTCGGCAGCGCGATCCTCGGCAACCTCGATTTCCGCGCGTCGATGATGCGCACGCAACGCCGAGTGTCGTTTCATGGATTTCTGAACGGACTGTCGCAGCTCGTCCTCAAGATCACTGCGCCGGGTGTGCCCGATTTTTATCAGGGGACGGAGATCTGGGACCTGAGCCTCGTCGATCCGGACAATCGCCGGCCGGTCGATTACGAACAACGCCGATCGATGCTCAAGAAACTGAAATCATCGTTCGAGCGGGGCTCACTCGATCTCGCGACGATGCAACGGCGCTTCTTCGATGGTCGCATCAAGATGTTCGTCACCTGGCGGGCGCTCGAGCTGCGCACGCGTCGCGCGGAAGTGTTTCAGCGCGGCGGCTATCGCGCGTTGCGGTCGGACTGGCCGGGCGTCTGCGCGTTTCTGCGCGGAGATGACGTGCTCGTCGCCGTCCCGCGACTGACCACGCGCATCACGAAGCCGGGAGCGACACCGGTCGGCGATGTGTGGGGCGATGCGACGCTGCCCATCGAAACGCGGGGCACGTTCCGCGACATTTTCACCGGCGAGCTCCTGGAGCTTTCCGGCGGGCCGGTGCGCGTCGCGCAGATTCTGGCGACGTTTCCCGTTGCGATTCTCGAGCGCCAATCCGAGTAGCGGCGTACCAGCAGACGAACGAGACCGCGAACATGCCGCCGATCCGGTAGATGAATTCGGCGCTTTTCCAGAAGTCCTGCGCGAGCGACGAGTAATGCGCCTCGCTGTATGCGCCGACGTGGAGTGCGTACGTCGCTTCGATCGTCGTGTACAGCGCGATCGCGTGAACGATGCACAGCACGAGGAATGCAACGATTCCCCGCCAGAGCCGTGGCGGCGTCGCTGCGACGAGACCGGCGAAAAGGATGACGTTGTACGTCAGCTGGTCGGCGGGAACGTGAATCGGCAGCGCGCCGATGCGCGACACCGCGACCGCGCGACCGAGCGGCTCGGCAGCCACGCCAACGAGATGAAGCGCCGAACAGAGCAGTGCGTTGTACGCCGGCGTCGCGTACCACCAGATCGCGATTGCAACGGCGGCGCCGGCGATGAACCTAAGTACTCGGAGCATCAGCGAGCGTGCTGCGCCGCGACCAGACGATGAAGAAGCCGACGGCGAGCGCGAAGATCACCGTCTGCCAGACCGCAAGATGGAACGTCTCGAACCAAGCCCGATGCCGGCAGCCGATGTAGAACAGCGTCACGACGCGAACCAGATTCGCGAATTGGATGAGCACCGTTCCGGCGACGACACCGATCGCGCGCTTTGCCCATGTCGCCGGAAACGCGATCACCGCGGCGACGATGAAAAACGTCGCCTCCAGTCCGTTGCAGCCGTTGTGGATGTCGACGGCAAAGCATGGTGCGCTGATCGCCGTGCCGCTGACGCGGACGTCGCGTTCACTCCAGCGGATGATGCTCGCGGACACCATCGCGATCGATCTCGTGAACGGCTGCACGACATCTCGATCGACCACGTCGATCAGCAGCGTGAACTCGAACGCGGCGAGCAGAACGAGGAAGATGACGATGAAGCGAACGCGCGGCACAGCTCATTCTGTCCTAAAACCGTCCGGTGATCTCTGCGAGGCGTCGCAGCCTGTCCGACATCACGTTCGTCAGCGCTCCCGGCTGGAACCGCCAGCTCCAGTTGTCGAGACCCGCGCCGGGACGATTCATTCGCGCTTCGCTGCCCAGACCGAGGATGTCCTGCATCGGGACGATCGCGGTTTCGGCGACTGAGGTGTAAGCAGTGCGGATCAAAGCCCACGCCACGTCCGCGCAGTCGTCGCCGAGGTACATGCGCGCGCGCTCGCGCTCGAGTTCGGGCGCACTGTTGAACCAGCCCATCGCCGTGTCGTTGTCATGAGTGCCTGTGTAGACGACCGTGTGCGCGACGAAGCGATGCGGAAGATGAGGACTGTCGGGCGAAGCGAAGCCGAATTGCAGGATCCGCATCCCGGCCATGCCCGTTTTCTCCCGCAGCACATTGACCTCTTCCGTGATGAAGCCGAGATCCTCGGCCACGAGCGGAAGCTGGCCGAGCTCTTTGCGAAGTGCGTCGAAGAGCTCGAGCCCGGGACCCGGCATCCAGCGGCCGTGCATTGCCGTCGGCTCCTGTGCCGGCACTTCCCAGTACGCTGCGAATCCGCGGAAGTGGTCGAGCCGGAGGACGTCGGCGAGGCGAAAGTTGACGCGGATGCGCGTGATCCACCATCGATATCCGGTCTCACGCAACTTGTCCCATCGATAGATCGGATTGCCCCACCGCTGTCCGGTTGCGCTGAAGTAATCGGGCGGCACGCCGGCGACGACGATCGGGTTTCCGCGCTCGTCGATCTGGAACAGCTCGCGGTTGGCCCAGACGTCGGCGCTGTCATGCGCGACGTAGATCGGAACGTCGCCCATGATGTTGATCCCGCGCGCGTGCGCGGCGTCGCGCACGGCCGCCCACTGCCGGAAGAAGATGAATTGCACGAATTTGTGGAAGCGGATTTCGTCCCGCAGCTCACGTTCCGTCTTTTTCATCGCCGCGCTCTCGCGCCGCACGAGATGCTCGTCCCACTGCCACCACGGAGCGCCGCCGGTGCGGTCCTTGAGGGCCATGTAGAGCGCGAAGTCGTCGAGCCACTCCCGTTCATCGGTGCAGAAACGCTCGAACTCGTCGCGCAGGGTGTTCTGTTCGAATCGCTTCCACGCCTTGCGCAGCACGGCGGTCTTCCACGTGACAACGCGATCGAAGTCGGCACGATCCAGCGCGAATGCCGGGACGTCGGCGACGTCTTCCGGCGTCAGGAGATGTTCCTGAAGCAGTCGCTGTGGAGAAATCAGAAGAGGATTGCCGCTGATCGACGAGACGCAGTTGTATGGCGAGTTGCCATAGCCGGGCGGATTGAGCGGGAGCACTTGCCAGAGATGCATACCGGCACTGGCGGCCCAGTCGAGGAACGCGATCAGCTCGTCGCCGAGGTCGCCGGCGCCATACGGGCCCGGCAAAGAAGTCGGGTGCAGGAGAACGCCCGCCGATCTCTTCGGGTTCCGTTCGACGCTGTCTGATGTGTGAGGCACTAGGCTTCGGCCTCCGGACTGACCGTTAGTTCTTCTCCGAGCGCGTCGAACAGCTCGAGCCACTTCATCGAGTCGGCGTGTTCTCCATCACTGGCAACGACCGGCCGCACGGTGCCTTTCATTGCGTAATACACGTTCTGCGGCTGGCGGAGGTCGACGTTCAGCTGCGCTTTGCGAACGATGGCCACGAGTGATTCATACGCTTCGAGTCGATCGAGATCGTTCGGCCGCTCCCGGAATCGGAACGCCGCGCGTTCGATGGCCTGCTGCAACGCCATCAGCGTCGTCTCGTCGATCGTCACACGTTCGTCGGCCGCTTCGCGCAGGTGTGACTCGATCGCGGCCAGCGGCGGATTGTCGCTTTCGATCAGCTTGCGCAGCTGCACGTTGAGATCGAACTCGGCCGCCATCTGCAGCACCTTCGGAATCGGAATGCCCAGCCGGGTGTGAAAACGCATGAGCGGGTCGTAACGCTCGTGAAGTTGACGGAACGCCGACTCCGCTTCTTCGAGCGTGGCGTTGCAGAGAAGATTGAAGATGCGCCGCTGTTCGTCGCGAAACAGCGAGCGGATCGACAGCGTCGACTCGGCGAAGAACGTGTCGAGCAGGCGGATGAGTCCCGGGATCCCGCCCGGCTGTACGTCGTCGATCAGCTCGCGCTTGACGGTTTCGTATTCGCTGGCGCTTCGCGCAGCGCAGACGCCGCCGGTCAACTCAGTCTCGCCGAGATGAAGCACGGCGAAGTCGAAGGGCGCTTCTTCGAGAGTGATGAGCGAGCGAACGGTGACCGAGCCGATCGCCAGACGGGCCCGCCCGGCTTTCTGCACGTCGAAGTCGCGGCGTGTCACCTGGTAGCAATAGATCTGCGCTTCATCGTCGAAATTGTCGAAGAGCGACGCGACGGCGTAGTGCGCGGCTACACGGCTGAGGTCGAGTCGCATCGGAATGGCGTCGCGCTCGTAGATGTCTTTGGCAGTCCCGAGCTCGGCGAGATTGCTCTGCGCCGGCTGCAGGCGCTCCATGAAATCGGGCTCGAGCGACCGCCCGCTCAACTTCTCGGCGAGCTGGATGACGCGCGCGGCGTAGTGCAGCACCTGTGTGCTCTCGATGCCGGAGACGTCGTTGAAGAACCAGCCGCAGCTCGTGAACATGAGCATCGCGTTGCGCTGCATCTCCATCAACTCGAGGACTCTCTGCGCCTGTCCTCCACTGTGTTTCGTCAGAAACTCTTCAACACTCTCCGTCGAGCGATCGAGGATCACGTCGATGTATTCGTCGCGCGCGGCCCAGGGGTCGCGCATCACCTTCGCGCCTTCCTGCTCGAAGATCGTCAACACGCTGTCGCGCAACCAGTCGAGAGCTTCGCGGAGCGGCGCGCGCCAGCGCTGGTTCCATCCCGTGTTCGCGCCGGTGTTGCACCCGCAGTCCATGCGCCAGCGCTCCACACCGTGCGAGCAACTCCACGATGTGTTTGCCGCGATCTCGACTTCGTGCTCGGGCGGATGCGACGCCAGGTACTCGGCGTAGTTCGTGAGTCGCGCGAGTTTTTTCTCTTCGATGTACTGCAGCGCATAAGCAAGGGCCATATCGCCATAGCGATGATGATGCCCATATGTCTCGCCGTCGGTCGCGATGTTGACGAGCTGCGGATGCTTACGCGCGCCCGAAAACGCGCTGACGAGGCGGTGCGCGAAGTTCTCACCCCGCGCGAGCAGATGTTCGAACGCGACGGCGCGCGAGATCGGCCCGTCGTAAAGGAAGATCGCGATCGAACGTCCCGACGGCAGATTGCATCGATACGCTTTCGTCGGATCGATCGTTCCGTTCGCGACGGACCATTCCGCCGCTCCGATCTCGCGACGCCTGCTCACCTGGTGCGGCTCCAGAATCGTGAACCCGATCCCTTCCTCGGCCAGCGCTTCCAGCGACGCGACGTCGACGGCGGTCTCCGGAAGCCACATGCCTTCAGGTTTCCGGCCGAAGCGCGCCTCGAAATCGCGCACGCCCCAGCGAACCTGCGTCCGCTTGTCGCGCTCGTTCGCGAGCGGAAGGATCATGTGGTTGTACGCCTGCGCGATTGCGCAGCCGTGACCGGAAAAACGTTCGCGGCTGGAAAGATCGGCGTCGAGAATCGCTCGATACGTTCGCGGCGCGCGCGTTTCGAGCCAGCTCAGCAGCGTCGGGCCGAAGTTGAAGCTGATCGACGCGTAGTTGTTGACGATGCGCACGATGCGGTCCATGACGTCGAGGATGCGCGCCGTCGCATTCGGCTCGTAGCATTCGACGGTGATCCGCTCATTCCAGTCGTGGTAGGGATGGGCCGAGTCCTGCGTCTCCACCGCCTCCAGCCAGGGATTCTCGCGGGGTGGCTGATAAAAGTGACCGTGGATGCAGATGAACCGTTCCATGGAGAGCGGGTCATGATACAGAAGTGTTGCCGGTTGACGGTTACCCGTTGCCGAGGGACGTCATCGTTAACGCGGAGGTCCCTCGGCAACCGGCAACAGGTAACCGGTAACCATTTAGAATCACCGCATGGCAACGAAGAAGGCGGATCCCGACGACAAGCCAGGCCGCAAGACGCAGAAGCTGAACGTCTGGCTGTCGCCCGAACAGATCGAGTTCCTGAAGTCCGACAAGGGTGGGCCGTCCGCGGCGGTGCGCGCGCTGATCACCGAGGCGATCAATCTGCAGAATCTTGCGAAGAGTGTGAAAAGTGGCGCGAACAAGCGAAATCGCAAGTAGGTTCCACTACGAGCGCCGGAAGCAGCGGCTCATGCCCTGGCCGATGTTTCTGCAGCGAGCGGCTTTCCATCTCGCTGTCGGCGGCGCAGGGATCATTGCCGCGGTAGCACTCGGTACGATCGGCTATCACTCGATCGGTCGATTGCCCTGGGTCGACGCGTTTCTCAACGCCTCGATGATCCTGGGCGGCATGGGACCGGTCGATCGTCTCGAGACGACTGCCGCGAAATTGTTCGCCGCGTGCTATGCACTATTCAGCGGACTCGTATTCATCTTTCTGATGGGAATCGTGCTCGCGCCGTGGGCGCATCGCGTGCTGCACCGGCTGCACATGGAAGAGGACGAAGAGGAAGGCCTTACCAGCGCATCCGATCGCGCAGCGAAGTGATGTGCGCGACGTGATGCCGGCCGTGCCACGAATACATCGCCAGCAGCCAGTCGATCGAGACCGCGCCCTCGTGATCGGGATGACGGAACGTACGGCGGAAGTCCTTGTCGCTCATCCGGCGGAGGACGATGTCCCACCGCTTGTGCAGCGACTCGAGCAGCGTCAGTGACGTTTCGATCGGCGTTTCAGTCGAGTCGGGAAGCTTCGCCCACGCAGACTCGTCATACGGCTTGATCGTCGGATTGTCTTCCGTGAGCGCGAGCTTCGTGCGGATGTACGCGTTCATGTGACTCTCCGGTACGTGATGCACGACCTGGCGAACCGTCCAGCCGCCGTCGCGGTACGGAGTGTCGAGCTGCTGGTCGGTCAGGCCGCGAATCGCGTCCCGCATTTTCTTCGGGACGGCGGCGATCGTGTCGATCGCCTTGCGGCGTTCGTCCGGTGTCAGCGTGTCGCGGCGTTCGAATTTTCCGACCGGATAGCGCGGATCAGTTGCCATGCACGTCAGCTTACCAGCGAGCTGATTGCGCCTTGATACAGGCTGGTGATTCTGTGTAGCCGCGGGCTTCAGCCCGCGTGTGCCGGCTGAAGCCGGCACCCACACAGAACCGCTACGGCTGGACGAGTCCGGTGTACGTGTCAGGACGCCGGTCGCGATAGAACTGCCACGTGTGCCTGACCTCGCGGATCTTGTCGAAGTCGAGCTCCGCCGTGACGAGCGCATCCTTGTCGCGGCTCCCGATCGAGACGATCTGTCCGCGCGGATCGCAGAAATAGCTCTGTCCGTAAAACTCGCCGATGTTCCACGGCGCTTCGTAGCCGACGCGATTGATCGCTCCGACGAAGTAACCGTTCGCCACCGCATGCGCGGGCTGCTCGAGCTTCCATAGATACTCGGAGAGTCCGGCGACGGTCGCCGACGGATTCATCACGATCTCCGCCCCATTCAATCCCAGCTCGCGCGCGCCCTCGGGGAAATGGCGGTCGTAACAGATGTAGACGCCGACTTTCGCGTACTGCGTGTCAAACACGGGATAGCCCAGGTTGCCGGGACGGAAGTAGAACTTCTCCCAGAAGCCGGGGGCGGTGTGGGGGATGTGATTCTTCCGATATTTTCCGAGGTATTTGCCGTCGGCGTCGATGACCGCGGCGGTGTTGTAGTAGACGCCGGTCGTCTCCTCTTCATAAAGAGGAACGACGATCACCATCCGATATTTTTTCGCATATTCCTGCATCAGCTTCGTGGTGGGACCATCGGGGATGCGCTCGACGGAGTCAAACCATCGCGGGTTCTGCTCCGCGCAGAAATACGGGCCGGTGAAGATTTCCTCCATGCAGAGGATCTGCACGCCTTCGCTTCCGGCCTGGTCGATGTACTTCAACGTGCGTTCGATCTGAGCGTCGCGAATCTTTTCGATCGGCTCGTTGACCGAGGCGGCGAGCGTCGTCTGGATGAGACCGGCTTTCACGATTCGAGGCATGCGGAGTTTCTCCTGGATGGGTTGGTGAATCCTATCAGAGGCCACAGGCCCCAGGCCCAAGGCGCCAGGAGATGTGGGTAAAGGACCCAGGGCCTTGGGCCTTGGGCCTGGGGCCTTCGTGAATATCCGCTTAACCCACGCAAACATCTTCATCGGGGTGAGTTGAACAATCCTCTCTTCAAGAATTGCCCCTGGCCCGCTTTGCCAACGTACTTGCCTTCGTCGATGACGACACGGCCGCGTGAGAGCACGGTCTTCGTCACGCCTTTGACGCGCATGCCTTCGTAACACGAGTAGTCGACGTTCATGTGATGCGTCTTCGCGCTGATCGTCATCTCTTCGTTGGGATCGAAGATCACGATGTCAGCGTCGGAGCCGACTGCGATCGTTCCCTTGCGCGGGAACAATCCGAAGATCTTCGCTGCGGACGTCGATGTGATCTCGACGAAGCGGTTCACCGTGATGCGGCCGCCGGCGACTCCGCCGTTGTAGACGAGGCTCATCCGATTCTCGACGCCAGGTCCGCCGTTCGGAATCTTCGAGAAATCGTTCTTCCCGAGCTCCTTCTGATCCTTGAAGCAGAACGGGCAGTGATCCGTCGCCACGACTTGCAGATCGTTCATCTGCAATCCGCGCCACAGCCTGTCCTGGTTGAACTTCTCGCGAATGGGCGGCGTCATCACGTATTTCGCGCCTTCGAATCCCGGCTGCTCGTACACGCTGTAGTCGAGAAAGAGATATTGCGGACATGTTTCCGCATAGGCCGGCAGACCGACGTCGCGGGCACGGATGACTTCCTGCAGCGAGTCGTCGCAGCTGAGATGGACGATGTACACCGGCGCGCCGGCCATATCCGCGAGCGCGATCGCGCGATGCACGCCTTCCGCTTCCGCCTTCGTCGGCCGGGTGAGCGCGTGATATTTCGGCGACGTTTTTCCCGCAGCGAGCGCTTGCTTGACGATCACGTCGATGACGACGCCGTTCTCCGCGTGCATGCAGATGAGACCGCCCGCCTCGCTGGCCGTAGTCATCGCTTTGTAGATCGTTCCGTCGTCGACGAGGAACACGCCCGGGTACGCCATGAACAGTTTGAAACTGCTGACGCCCTGGTTGATGCAGCTCTTCATTTCGGCGAGCCGGTTGTCGGGGAGATCGGTACAGATGAGGTGGAAGCCGTAGTCGATGGCGGTGCGTCCGTCGGCCTTCTTGTGCCACGCGTCGAGCGCTTCGTTGAGCGCCTGACCTTTGTACTGCACCGCGAAGTCGATGATGGTCGTCGTTCCGCCGTGCGCCGCGGCGCGCGTGCCGGTCTCGAATGTGTCGGACGCGGCCGTGCCCCCGAACGGCAACTCCATGTGCGTGTGCGGATCGATTCCGCCGGGAATGACGAGTCTGCCTTTCGCATCGATGACGCGGTCGGCGTCGACATCGATCTTCTTCGCGATCATCGCCACCTGTTCGCCGTCGACAAGGATGTCGGCGTTGTAGTCGTCGACCGCCGTAACGATGCGGCCGTTTCGAATGACCGTCTTCATGAGATCGCTTCCCCCTGTCGGATGCTGCTGAGAGCGGCGGAATCATAAGGCATGCCTGATCAGAATCAGATCGCCGATCGCCGATCGCCGATGGCAGATCGCAGGGCATTTGTTTGCGATCCGCGATCCGCGATCTTCAACGCGGTGCGCTGCGCTGAATCTCCACCTTCTCATCATGAAGGTTGAGGATCAGTGATTGCGCGGGAGCAACCTTGTCCGGCGACTGCCACCTTCGATGGCGTGAGCCCTCGAACTCGACAGTCAGGTAGTCGCCGGACTCGATTTTCAACACCCGCGTTTCACCCGCGTGCAGTGTTCCGACATCGATGGTGTGGCGAGCCGTCGATACCTTCACGCCCTGCAGGGTGGCTCCCTGATTGATGAGAACGACGCGCGCAGGGTAGGTGCCGGCCCACTGGCTGACGATCAGGACCCCGACGATCCCCAGGGCGACGAACCAGAGCAATTTTCGAGAGATCACATCCAAAATGTAACGGTTTCGTGCAGAATGCGCGCATTGATTCCCGTCTGGCCGGAATTCGTTCGTACCGACGACGTCAAGCGTGACGGCGCTCTGGCCGTCGTCGGATTCGGTGACGCGCCCGCCGGTGCGTGCGTGACGATCGCCGCGCGGCAGCTTGGATCCGTGCCGCTCGCGGAGGTCTGGCGGACCTCGCTGCCGATCGAGAAGTCACGGATCGGCGACGTTTCGTTCGCGGCGAATGGCGCAGTCCTCATCGGGACGATCAGCGCGGCAGCCGGCGAGACCGACCTCGCCACGGCGCGCGTTTACGAGCAGATCGTCGACGCTGTCCGCACCGCCGGCTATCCCAACCTTCTCCGCATCTGGAACCACGTCGGCTCGATCAACGAATGCGAAGGCGATCTCGAGCGGTACAAACGATTTTCAAAGGGGCGCCATGAGGCGCTCACGCGCTGCGGATACGAGCGGCAGCACTTTCCGGCTGCAAGCGCGGTCGGGACGACCAGGAAGGGACTGGCCGTGTATTTCGTCGCCTCACGTGCGGCGGGCGTGCAGGTCGAGAACCCGCGCCAGGTCGCCGCGTACGATTATCCGCCGGTGCATGGACCGAGCAGTCCGTCGTTCGCGCGCGCAACGGTTGCGCAGTGGAACGGCAGCGCGATGATCTTCGTGTCGGGCACGTCCAGCGTCGTCGGACACGAGACGCGCCATCACGGCAACGTGGAAGCGCAACTCGACGAGACTCTCGAGAACATGCGCATGATCGTGGCCGAGGCGGCGGCGAGGATCGGTCGCAAGGCGTCGCTCGATGACCTGACGATCGCCAAGACGTACCTTCGCCACGCTGCCGACTACGAACGAATCGCGCCGCTGGTGACATCGCAACTCCGCTCGACGCAGCACCTGTTCGTGGAGAGCGACATCTGCCGCCGCGACCTGTTGCTCGAGATCGAAGGCGTGGCGCGGATTTAAATCAGAGGGCAGAGCGCAGAGCGCAGATAGATCACTCATTTCCGGTTCTCCTGCGCTCCGCCCTCTGCCCTCTGCGCTCTGATTTCAGACCGTGACCGGTTTCTCCGGCCGCGCGTAACCTTCAACCGGCTCTTCTTCGTAGCCACCGCGATAGTCGACCGTGTCCGGTCTCCTGATCTGCGAGTGCGGGACGATCGCGTTCCGGCGCAGGCCGCGAAAATCGGCGAGCGACTTCCAGCCGCGGTTCGCGTTGCGATCGATGAACTCGGTCATCGACGCCAGAAGCTGTTTGATCACGTTCGGTCCGACGGCATGATCGAGCATCGCCGCCGTGCACACCTGCACCGTGCCGCAGCCGAGGAGGAAGTAGTTGAGGGCGTGGTCAAAGATGGCGATGCCGCCGATGCCCGAGAACTCGCGGTCGGGAAACGCCTTCGTCAGCGAGGCCATCTTCGCGATCGACAGCGGCAGGATCGCCGGTCCGCCGAGTCCGCCGCTCGACACGAGCCCATCGACGTTCATCTCGAATTCGAGCGTCTCCGGATCGATGAGCGGGAGCGATGGGAACGTGTTCGACGAAGACACCGCGTCGGCGCCGCCGCGGAAGCACGCTTCCGCTTCTTCGACGATGTTCGCCGTCGCCGGCGTGAGCTTCACCCACACCGGAATGCGCGAGACTTCCTTCACTGCCTGCGTGACGACTGAGCAGAGGACCTTGTCCTTGCCGACGTTCGAGCCCATGTCGACGCGGTCCATGTGCGGGCAGGAGAAGTTGAGCTCCACCGCGTCCGCGCCTTCGTCCTGACAGGCCTTGGTCAGCGTCTGCCAGTTGTGCAGCTCCTTGTCGTTCCCGGAGCCGGCCATGATCGACGCGACGAGGATCTTCTTCGGAAACTGGCGTTTGATCGCGCTCAGCTTGCCGATCCAGGCGTCGAGCGGCTTGTCCGAGATCAGCTCCCAGTTCCACGACGAATGCAGCGCTGTGTTGGGCCGCTTCTTCATCGAAAGGTTGTACGTGTCAGCTTCGGCGCGGAGAAACTTCGTCTTCGGCCCCTTGACGTTCATGACCGGGTGCAGACCGATCGTCTTGGTGACGACGCCGCCCCAGCCTGACTCGAACGCCCGGATGATGTTGCTGTCCGACTCGGTCGGCGGCGCCGACGCGAGCATGAACGGGTTATCGAAACGAATGCCGGTAAACACTGTCGACAGGTCCGCCATTGGAGTCTCCTTTGGAAGATCGCGAGTTTACACCGGGCTGGGTAGATCGCGGATCGCGGATCGCGGGGAGTACGATTTGCACTGCGATCTGCGATCTGCGATCTGCGATCTGAGAGGGATGGATGACTGAAACGATCCAGCATGAGGACGGCCGAGTCGAGCTTCGCGACCCTGAATCGATCCGCGGCAGCCGTTTTTACAGCGAGGATCTCGCTCCCGTACCGGTCGCGAAGCGCAACTGGACGACGTACAACTACGCCGCCCTCTGGATCTCGATGGCGCATTGC
>DASVHS010000126.1:0-6687 GCA_036382495.1 Thermoanaerobaculia bacterium
ACGAGCTGGCCACAAACGCGAATACCTTTGCGGTGCAGAACGGCGGGAAGTCTCCAACGTTCTCAACGGATGGCGGCACTTACTGTCTGTCTTCGATCGTCACGTATCACTGGAACGGCGATCCTGGAAATGGAGCGACGCCCGGAACCATCGGTCTCCTATTCAACGGGCGGCTGGTCGGAGCCGGAGGTGGTGCTCCGTGGCCGGCGGTGGGAAGCTCCGGTCAGAACACGAATGGCGCGGCTGTGAATTGGACGGCCACAACTGGTCTGCAGATCATCGTTCTGAACGGCTCGTATCAGGTCATCGATTCGGATCCGGCTACGTGGTCGCAAAACACAGCGTCGAACGGATTCGGGTTCTTCCACATATGGGTGACCACCGCTCTCAAGTCGTCACCTTGATGCAGCAGCAGTAACCCGGCGACGGGCATCCGCGACGAGCGGGTCCCCGTCGCCTTTTGTTTTGATCGCCAGGAATTGTTTGTATGACTCGGAGGCGCTCTTGCTTCCGAGTCCTTCCTGCGCGCGGCCGAGGTAGTAGAAGACGGGCGGGAAGTAGTGGAACGTGGGGACGTCGTCGAGGAAGACGGCCGTCGCCTCTCCCCTCCTCTTCGCACACGCCTCGAAATCCGCCTCCGCCTCGGTGAACGCGTTCAGGCCGAGGTAGGCCTGGCCGCGGTCGAAGCGCATGAGCCACGAGTCGGCGAGCTTTCGGGCATCCTCGAATTTCGAGAGCGCTTCGCGCGGCTGGCCGCGTTTGATGAGCTCCTCGCCTTCGATGAGTTTTCCGTAGTGCTGCAGCTCCGGCTCGAGCTCGGCGTTGAGTCGGGTGGCGATGGCAAGAGCGCGATCCGCTTTTCCGGCTTCGACCAGCGCGTGCGCCGCGGTGTAGACGGCATGTTCGTCGTGGCTGTTCGTGGCCAGGACCTGCTCGGCGGATGAGACATCACCGGTGAGCGATGCCAGCGTCGCCAGTTTGCGATTCGCGGCGTCGACACGCTTCTCGGAACGATCGTCGGCAACACCCTGACGCAGAAGCGACGTCGCGTCGGCCGTCCGTCCTTCGTACAACGCGATGTCTGCGAGGCCGACGGTCGCCGCCGATTTTCCGGCCGGACTGATCGCGGACAGTTTTTGATACGTTTCGGTCGCGCCGGTGATGTCGTTCTGAGCAAGCTGGGAGAGCGCGATGGCGATGAACGCCTTCAGGTACGCCGGATTCATCTGCACGACCGTCTGGGCCTGCTTGACGGCGGTCGGGAAATCGCCGGCGTACATCGCGTAGAGCGCGGCGTTGTTCCGCGCCACGTAGTTGTTCGGATAGACCTTGATCGCCTTCTGCGACTCATCGAGCGCGCGCGTCATGTCGCGGCTGTAGAAATACGCGAGCGGCAGGTTGTTCAGCGCGGCCATGTCCGCCGGGTACAGCTTCGCCAGCTGCGTCAACTCCTCGATCGCGCGCGCGTTGTTGCGCGTGAGGAGGTAGTAGCTGCTGCGCGTGCGGTACTTTTCTCGATCGGTCATCCGATCGAGATGCGACATCGCCAGCTTGTAATACTTTTCCGCGTCATCGACATGACCCAGGTTCGCGTCGACGGTGGCGAGCCCGGCGTACGCGCGGCCGAGGTTCGCATCGAGCTTGATTGCTTCCTCGTAGTGATGCGACGCGTCTTCGAACTTGCCCCGCCAGAAGAGGTCCTGGCCGACGGCGTATTCGTGCGCGGCGTCGAGCGAGCCGGCCGTGAACGTCTCCGCCGCCGCCATTTGCGTCGATACCGGCGTGGTATCGCCGAGCGCTTTGCGCAGATCGGCTGCCGCGCGTCCAACCGCGGCGAGCACCTGGTCCTTGTTCGGCGCCGTGACCTCGCTCTGGCCGATTTCTTTTCCGGTCGAGCCGTCGAGCGCTCGTAACGCGAGGTGATACGAGTCCGCCTTGCGGATCGAGCCGGTCACGACGACGTTCAGTCCCTCACGTACCGCGACAAGCCGCGCCAGACGTTCGTCGAGTGCCGTCGATTGCGGTTGAATCTGCGAAGCGACCTTCCTGGCCTGGCCGCGGCTGTACGACGTGACGAACGACGCTCCCTCCATCGCCAGCGTGAGAATCGGTTCGAGCGTCCCGTCGAAAACGGCCTCGCCCGTTTTGTTGTCGACATCCGCGATGAGAACGCTCACCGGTGCGTGCGCGGCTTCCGTCGCCAGACGCGCCGACGCGCTGTGCGAACGCCACGCCGTGATCGCGCCTGCGACCAGCAGGATGACCGCGAGCGCCGCCGCCGTCGCCGCCATTTTGCCCCGTTTGCGGATCTGGTAGTTGATCGAGCTGTGAGCCGTCTGCGCGTCGAGGTCGGTCAGAATTTCAGCGACCGACGAATAGCGCAGGTTGAGCGGCGCCTGCAGACAGCGATCGAGGATGTTCAAGAGATATCGCGGGATCTTCGGATTGTGGTCGCTCGCCGGGCGCGGTGTGCGCTGCGTCCGTTGAATCATGACCTCGTACGCGGAGCTGCCCGTGAACGGAACCGTGCCGGTCAACATTTCGTAGAGGATGATTCCGAGCGAATAGATGTCCGACCGCTGATCGAGGGCGATGCCCTTGACCTGCTCCGGCGACATGTAATGCGGCGTTCCGATCACCTTCCCCGCCTCGGTCAGGCTCGCGTACTCGATCGACTTGGCGAGGCCGAAGTCGGCGATCAGCACGCGGCCGCGATCGTCGATGAGGATGTTCTGCGGCTTCAGGTCGCGATGGATCACGCCCTGCTCGTGAGCGGCCTGCAGTCCCTCGCAGATCTGATGAAAGATCTCGACGACGCGAGGCACGGTCAGGCGTCCTTCGCGCCGCATCAGCGCGGCGAGGTCCTCGCCCTTCACATACTGCATCGTCAGAAACTTCACACCGCCGGCTTCGCCGAGGTCGTAGACGCGCAGGATGTTCTTGTGTGTGACGTTGCTGGAGAGCTGGATCTCGCGCTTGAACCGCTCCAGGATCGCCGGGTGACTGGCGAGGTCGAGGCGGATGACTTTCAGCGCGACGTCGCGGTCGAGTTCGCGATCGCGCGCCAGGTAGACCTCGCCCATGCCGCCTTCGCCGTGCTGCTGGACGATGTGATAGCGGTTGCCGAGGTCGGCGCCGGCCACGATCTGCCGCGGCGCATACGAGGGGGAAGGCGTTGGCCGTGCCGATCGCTGCTCGTCCCGCTGCTCGCCGGTCATCAGCGTCGTTCGGACGAACTCGCCTGTCCGTTGTGATCCGATGCCCGGTCGGGCCGCGGTCAGCTCGGAGCCCGCGAGCTCATGACCGCACGCGGCGCATGAAACCGCGTCGCCGGCATTACTCACACCGCATCGAGGACATTCCATGAGGTCGGCTGGAACTGGACGCGATTGTACTCACAAACGCGGCGCGCTCATTGCTCTTACTCCTTACGTATGGACGAGCTACAAACAGCACAACCTCTTTCACTCCGAGACACCGCCAAAGGCGTGGCCGTGCGGGCCGGAATTCTCAGCATGGCCGGACTCGTGATCGGCGCATGGGTCTTCGGACTCGCGGCGAAGACCGCGGCCACGGTCGTGAAGGTCATCGTCGGATTGCTGCTGCTGACGGTCGGTGCCGGCGTGGTGACCTGGGAAGTCAGGAAAGTTCAGCGTCGGTTGGAATAGTCATTCCGAGCCGCGAAGACGGCGAGGAATCTGGGCGGCGGTCATGTCCCCCGCCCAGATTCCTCGCGCTCTTCGGCGCTCGGAATGACTAGCGGAACATCCAGGTGCAGATCGCGACCGCGACGAGCGCTGCCACGACGTCGCCGACGATCGCCGACGGGATCGCGTGCCGCGTCCGCTTGACGCCGATCGCGCCGAAGTACACCGCCAGAACGTAGAACAGCGTCTCGGAACTGCCGTACATGGTCGCGGCGATGCGGGCGATGAGCGAGTCGGGACCGTACCGCTTGATGATGTCGGTCGCCAGAGCGAGTGATCCGCTGCCGGACAAAGGCCGCAGAACAGCCAGCGGAAAAATCTCCGGCGGGAAATGGATCGCCGCCATCGCCGGCCGGAGTGCGTTCGTCAGGAGATCCATCGCACCCGATCCGCGAAACATCCCGATCGCGACGAGGATGCCGACGAGAAACGGGATGATCCGCACCGCGACCTGAAATCCTTCCTTCGCCCCCTCGATGAATGTGTCGTACACCTTGATTCCGCGGATCATGCCGACGAGCGGGATTCCGACGAGAAGGACCGGAATCGCCCAGAGCGAGATCTGCTCGAAGATCGTGCGGATCATTCGCTCACCTGCTTGACGACTTCGGGTCGCGGGAAGAATCGCTGGAGCAGCCTCGCCGTCAACACGGCTGCTGTCGCACCGGAAAGCGTGGCCACGATCGTCGTGACGATGATCGCCGTCGGATTCTTCGCACCCGATGCAGCGAGGACCCCGATGATCGTCGCCGGGATGAACTGGATGCCGGCGGTGTTGAGCGCCATGAACGTCACCATCGCGTTCGTGGCCGTCTCTTTGTCGCCGTCGTTGAGCGTCTGCAGCTCTTCCATCGCCTTGATTCCGAGCGGCGTCGCGGCATTCGCGAGCCCGAGCATGTTCGCGGCGACATTCATGATCATCGCGCCGATCGCGGGATGCTCGGGCGGGACGTCCGGGAACAACAGCCGGCTGAACGGACGCAGCACGCGTCCCAGCATCGCGATGAGCCCTGCCTTTTCGGCGACGCGCATGATGCCGAGCCAGAGCGTCATGATGCCGACGAGACCGAGCGAGATATCGACCGCCGTTCTCGCGGAGTCGATCGCGCCTTTCGTGACCGCCGGCGCGGTCCCGGTGAAGATGGCCACGACCAGCGCGATCGCCATCAGCGCGAACCAGATGTAGTTCAGCATCCGGCGATTGTATAGAGTGCCCCCCGATGCGCCGCGCAACTTTTCTCGCCGTCACGCTGCTCGTATCGGCCGCGTGTCATCGCGAAGCCACGACTTCCGATCAGGTTTCCGTCTCGCACCCATCGATTCTGTTCGTCACGCTCGACACCACGCGCGCCGACGCGATCGGGCCCGAGCAGCACAACGTCGACACGCCGTCGTTCAACGCGCTGGCGAAGCGCGGGATGCGGTTTCGCTACGCATACGCGACGGTGCCGCAGACTCTGCCATCGCACACGTCGATGCTGACCGGCCTCTATCCGGCCGGTCATGGCGTCCACGAAAACTCACGGCGCCTCGACGACACGCAGCCGATCGTCGCCGAACGGCTTCACGCCGCCGGTTATCGAACCGCTGCATTCGTATCCGCGTTCGCGCTCGCGCGCCGATTCGGCCTGGCACGCGGGTTCGATGTCTACGATGAAGATTTCGGCGCCGGAAATGCCGAACGAACCGCGAAGCAGACGACGGATTCAGTTCTGGCGTGGCTCGCGCAACAGTCCGATCAACCGACATTCCTCTGGGTTCACTACTACGACCCTCACTATCCGTACACGCCGCCTGAGCCGTTCCGCACGCGCTATGCACAGCAGCCGTACTACGGCGAAGTCGCATCGATGGACGAACAACTCGGCCGTCTCGTCGCGGCGTTCGAGCAACATGCGAAGCAACCCATCGCCCTCATCATCACCGGCGACCACGGCGAAGGCCTCGGCGACCACGGCGAAGCGCAGCACGGCAACCTGATGTACCAGGCCACGATGCACGTGCCGTTGCTCGTTGTCGGTCCTGACGTTAAGTCCGGCACGAACGACACGCCGGTGAGCACACGCCGAATCTTCCACACGATTCTCGACTTCGCCGGCATCGATGCGACGAACAGCCTCAAACCGAGGCCCGAGGCCCAGGGCCCAGGGCCCGAGGTGATCGTCGCTGAGGCGATGAAGCCGTTCCTCGATTACGGGTGGCAGCCGCAGGTCATGGCCGTCGAGAGAAATCAAAAAACCATCCTGGCTGGGAGAACCGAGGTGTACGACGTCGTTGCCGATCCGGCGGCAACACACGATCTCGCAGCGCAGGCGCTGATCTCGCGCTCGGTTCGCGCAGCGCTGCGCGAATATCCGATTCCGTCGGCGGCGCAGCAGACGACGACAAACCTCGACGACGAGGCCCGCCGCAAGCTCGCCAGCCTCGGCTACGTTGCCTCGAGTGTCGCGCCGGTCGTCCGCAAAGATGCACCGCGGCCGGTGGACATGGCGCCGCTGTTCCCGATTCTCGACGAGGCCGCGGCGCTGTTCGTGCGCGGCGAGTATGCGAAGGACATCCCGCTGCTGCAGAAGATCCTGGCGAAGGATCCGCACAATCTCGATGCCGCGCTTCGGCTCGCGACCGCGTATTCATCCCTCGGTCGTAACGAAGAAGCGGTTGCGGCTTTCAAACGCGCGGAAGCGATCGCGCCGGACTCGCAGGATGTCCGAACGTATCTCGCGTTGCATTACGCGCACGGCAGGGATTGGCCGAAAGCGGTGCCGTTGCTCGAGCGCATCGTTTCCGAGTCGCCGGATCGGCTGCCGCCGCTCGAGGCTCTGGCCCTGATTCGTGAACGCCAGGGCCGCGCTACCGAGGCCATCGAGCTGCGCAAGAAGATCTACACGATGCGCGCGCCGAGCGCCGGCGAGCTCGCGCAAGTCGGAGAGATGGAGATGTCGCTCGGCCAGACCAGCGCCGCGATCGCCACGTTCGAGAA
>DASVHS010000127.1:0-18456 GCA_036382495.1 Thermoanaerobaculia bacterium
GGCGCGATCGGCAATCTGCTGGATCGATTTCGATTCAAGTACGTCGTCGATTTTCTCGACGTGTACGTGACCTGGGGCGGCCGCGAGCACCACTGGCCGGCGTTCAACGTGGCCGACTCCGCGATCTGCATCGGCATCGGCCTGCTGTTCCTCGACATGCGCCGAAAGCCGGAGGAAAACCTGAAGAGCCTTCTCCCCGCAACGCGGGGAGAAGGTGCCGAAGGCGGATGAGGGGCGTTCAACTACACCCTCACCCGGCCTTCGGCCACCCTCTCCCGCACGCGGGAGAGGGCACTGTCTAGGTGGTTCCTTCTCCCGCCCCACCCGCGAGTGTGTTCTGACGCATCGCCGCGAGGCCCAGCAGCCCGACCATGCCCATCGATTCGACCGCGGTGCTGGGGACGATCATCATCGCGCCCTTTTCCTTCAGCCCTTCGTAGAGCATGTTCATGGCGCGCAGGTGCAGCGCGGTTGGATTGTCGTGATACGACACCGACGCCTCCTTGAACAGTTTCGCGATCTCCACCTCGGCCTGGCCGAGGATGACGCGGGCCTGTTTTTCGCGTGAGGCCTGGGCTTCGCGCGACATCGCGTCCTGCAGCGCGTCGGGGATGACGACGTCACGCATCTCGACTGACTGCACCGTGACGCCCCACGGGTTCGATCGTGTGTCGATGAGGCGCTGCAGCTCCTCTTCGATCTTTTCGCGGCCGCGCAGCAAGTCGGTGAGGTTCGTACGTCCGATGATGTCGCGGAGCGCCGTTTGCGACGCCCAGCTGACGGCATCCTGATACGCCTGCACTTCGAGCGCGGCTTTCTCCGGGTCGTAAACCATCCAGAACAGGACCGCATCGACGTTGACCGGCACCGTGTCCGACGTCAGCGTCTGCTCCGCGGCGAAACTGGTGGTGAGGATGCGCTGATCGATGTACATCGACACCGTATCGACGAGGGGAATGATCCAGAACAGACCAGGTCCTCGCGTTCCGACATATTTGCCGAGGCGCAGAACGATGGCCTTCTCCCACTGCTTGGCAATCTTCGGCGACATCGACAGAATCGCGGCGGCGATGAGCGCACCGATGAAATACAGCGGATTCGATCGTGCGATCGAAGCGCCCAGACCTGAAGCGGCGACGACGATCAACACGAACACCGCGACGACGTTCGGACGAACGTTCATGACGGGCCCGACGCTCGCCTTCCCCATTACCGGCGGTACGAAAATCATGACGACTCTCCTTCCTTCACCCGTCGCGAGAGATAGCGTGCGATCTCGCGCGGGGAAAACCCGATCGATGCGGCGTCGGCGATGAGCCGGTCAACGAGCTCCCGCAGACGCCGATCGCGATGTGCGTCGTGCATGGCCGGCGAATGCTGGTCGGAGATGAACGTCCCGACGCCGCGTTTCGTCAGCACGATGCCGTCGCGCTCCAACGCGAGGTAGACCTTCGCGACCGTATTGGCATTGACGCGAAGATCGACCGCGAGCTGGCGCACGGTGGGGAGCTGATCCCCCACCTTCAACTTTCCGTGAGCGATGGCGACCCGTATGGCCCGATCGAGCTGCGCGTAGATGGGGGTGGGGTCGCGTGGATCGATTTGAACGGGAGCAGCCATGTCTGCACCTTTGTACTAGTAAATTAGTACAAGTAAGGCGATTTGTCAAGAGGCATTGAAATCGCAGAGCCCGCCGGTCGAGGAGGTAACCTTATGAACTTACTGTGGTTTCTGATCGTTGGCTTGATCGCGGGATGGCTGGCCGGCCTGGTGATGAAGGGCGGCGGTTACGGAGTGGTCGGCGACATGATCGTCGGCGTCATCGGCGCACTTCTCGGTGGGTGGTTGTTCGGTCAGCTCGGCTTCTCGGCGGGTGGCGGACTGATTGGCGCGATCATCGTCGCGTTCATCGGCGCCGTGATCCTGATTTTCCTGCTGCGCGTCATCAAACGGGCGTAGCGGGCCTCGTCAGACGATCCAGAACTGGACGTCCTGCTTCTCGAGGTACTGTCGCGCTCGCGGGCCCTGCAGGTACGCGAGCGTCGACAGCGTTCCTGCCTCCATGCACGTGCGTCCGAAGACCGTGATCGACCTCGGTGCGCCGTCGACGGGCCATCCGGTCTTCGGATTCAGAATGTGGCCGAGCCGTTTGCCGCGCCGTCGTACAAAGCGTGACGCATCGCCGCTGGTCGCGAATCCGCCTCTCGAAACATCGAGGCGGTACAGAGCCACCTCGCCTGTTCGATCGGGATCGTCGACGCCGACGCCCCACGTCCGGCTCCCCCGCCGCGGCCCTGACATGTAGAGATCGCCGCCGAAGTTGACGACGTACGAACTTCGCGTGCGCTGCCCGATCAGGACCGCGGCGCGATCGACCGCGTACTCCTTGCCGATACCGCCGAAGTCGATCTCCATGCCTGCCGGCAGCGTCAGCGTGGGTTGTTTCCAACCGACGCGCCACCATCCGACGTGTCGCAAACAGTTCCGCACCGCATCGCGCGAGGGCACGCGGCTGCTGCCGTCGAACGTCCAGACCTGTCGCAGCACGCCCGAGGTGATGTCGAACATTCCGTCCGACATCGCGTAACAGGTGACCGCGTAGTTGATCAGCAACGCAGCCTCTTCATCGACGTCGATCGGCCGCCCGTTCGAGTGATTGATCTGATCGACGAGGTTGCCTCGACGGTACCGACTGAACTTTTCCTCGATCCGTCGCGCCTCTTCTTCGGCAACGGCGAGCAGTGCTTCGGCTTCGGTGGGGTCGTCCGTGTCCACCAGCACCGAGCACGGGCTCGCCATTGCCCGGAACGTTCCGACGAAGTAGTCCTCGACGCGGTCGAGGAGCGGCGCGCTACTCACTCCGTTCATCAGTAGTCGAACGTATAACCGACGACGGCCGAGAAGATGCTGATCGACGGAGAGAGATCGAAGTTCCGCTGGATCCCGATGGCGTTCGGAGGAGAGCCGTCGCCGGCCTGCCGCATGTACTGCCCCCGAACCGTAAACGAGCCCGGGACATCGCCCGCACGGAAGCCGAAGGTCCCACCGACCGTGATCGTTCGCAGCTTTCCGAGCCGGTAATCGCTCGTCCCATATTCGGGAAGCGGCGCTCCCTGAATCAGACCGACCGTGTAGAAGCTCGCCGACGACTGCTGGTAGTAGCGGAGGAGCGGCTCGACATAAGTGTCGGCGTCGAGAACGCGCCGGTACTTGAGATCGATTGTGTGCGAGCGCACGTTCCATGTGTCCCAGTAGTAGCGGTACGACGTGTAGACGACATCGTCAGTCAGGTGATACACGGAGCTGAGCAGGACCGACGATCTGTCGCGCGTCGACGGACGCTTGTCGGTCAGCGAACTGACAGGCGCGCCGGTCACGCGATTCTCGACGGTGATGAGCTTGTACGGCTCCGTCAGATAGCCGCTCTCAAACGTCCGCGTGCCGTTGACGGACACCATCCATACCCGGCTGAGAATGCGTGACGCGCCGAGGAGGACGTTCGAGACGTTCTTGGCGTTGCTGCCGGTGTGAATGATCGTGCCGGCCGACAACCCGGCAGGCGTGCCGCCGACCGGGAACACCGAATCGCGACTGACTCCGCCGCCGATCGTGATGTTGAGAAGGCGGTGCATCAGGTCCGTCGAGAATTTTCCGTCGACACCGAACGACTGGTAGTCCTTTTCCCGCGAGAAATGGCCGCCGAGCGTCGAGCTCACGAGCCGGCCCCACGGTCTCTGCCACTGACCGTCGAGCGACACGCGACGATCCTTGAACGGAGCCATCGGAATCTGTCCGGCTGGAGACGTAATGGTGCGGCCGGATGCACTCGTGCGCGTCTGCACAATCCCGGACGGAAGAGCGCCGGTGGGCGACGAGCCGGTGATGACGTCGATGCCGAGCTGGCCGGAGACCCACTGTCCGTCCGACATGAGATGCGTGAATCGAACGACCGGCTCGAAAATCTGTGTCCGGCTTTGTTCGCCGTACAGCAGCGTCGTGAAATCGATCCGGTCGGTGGGATCGGTGTCTGCCGCCTTCGCCGCGCCGGGCACGAGCAGCAACGCGAGCGCGGCCGTGTGCAGGATGTCGCGCAACGCGGACGCCGGTTTTGCCGGCTCTAGTTGCAACCGCACCCGCCGCCTCCGGCATCGATTCCGCCCATCGACGCTTCTTTGCTGAAGTAGATGTGGTCATCGATCGCCTGAAGCATCGGTGACGGATTGAAGCTCATTTTCTTTTCGGCGAGGATGTCGCGGTCCCATGGCTGGACCGTTGCGCATCCGGCGAGCAGCAGCAGGATGAGCCCTGCCATCGCACGTCCGATCTGTCTGGCTGTTCGGATCATCGGGACAACGCCTCCTTGATCTGATCTTCGACGGTGTTTGCCTTCGCGCGTTCGAATCCCTGGTGCGAATAGACGATCGCGCCGGTGCGGCTCACGATGAAGCTCGACGGCATGGCATCGACGTGGAACGCTTCGGCCGTTTTTCCGGCCGGATCGAACGCGACGATGAACGGCGGGTGGAACGTCTGGAGAAACTCATCGGCTGCTTCGCGTTTCTTGTCGAGGTTGATGGCCACGATCACGAGCCCCTGAGCGGAATATCGCTCGATCATGCTGCCCATCCACGGGAACGATTGCCGGCAGGGAATGCACCACGACGCCCAGAAATCGACCAGGACGACCTTGCCACGGTAATCGGCGAGCGAGAACGGCACGGACGTCGTGGGAAGCGTGAAGTCGGGAGCGATCGCATGATCGCGCGCCCGGGCCGCAAATAGCGACTGGGAAGAGCCGATGAGGAACAGAACCAGAAAGAAAACGCGGCGGAGGGGCATGAGGTCGTGCAATTTTTCGCGGTCGATCATCCGGTAAACTTCATGAACACAGCGTGAATCAATCCGTTGAATGGTTCCTGACGATGTTTGCAGCCTGTGCAATCGCCGCTGCTTGCCAAAGAGACGCGGATCGCGCGCCGTCGTTTACGCAGTCGCTCCGATGTGGAATGACGCGATCCGACGTGACGCGTGTGGCGCGCGAGCGTGGCTACAACGCTTCGGATCAGTCCTGGCTGGCGAGGTCCGCGGCCGATTCATCGAGAAAGACGAAGGAACTGAGTCTCGTCGATCTCAGGTTCCGCGGCGGCCGGCTCGTGGGACTGAGAGAAGGCCGGTACGATCCGCGCACCAAGCGCATCGAATACCGCGACGTCGATTTGTGTACCGCTGAAACGAAGCGGTGACGCTAGTGTGGTGACTCACCACACTAGATCAGCTTCGGCTCCGTCATCGACTGCACCTGCTCACGCGTGACGCCCGGCGCCAGCTCGACGAGTTTCAACCCGTCCGCCGTCACGTCGAGCACGCAGTAGTCGGTGATGATCCGGTTGACGCATCCGACGCCGGTCAGCGGCAACGCGCACTTGTTGAGGATTTTCTTCTCCCCTTTTTTCGTGACGTGCTCCATCGTCACGATCAGACGCTTTGCGCCAGCGACGAGATCCATCGCGCCGCCCATCCCCTTCACCATCGCGCCGGGCACCATCCAGTTCGCGATATCACCCGTCGCGGACACCTGCATCGCGCCGAGGATCGAGAGATCGACTTTGCCTCCGCGGATCATCGCGAACGAGTCGGCGCTCGAGAAAAAAGCGGCGCCGGGCAGCACGGTCACCGTCTGCTTTCCGGCATTGATCAGGTCGGGATCGACTTCGTCCTCGCGCGGAAACGGTCCCAGTCCGAGGATGCCGTTCTCCGATTGGAGGACGACTTCCATGCCTTCCGGGATGCAATTCGCGACGAGCGTCGGCATGCCGATGCCGAGGTTGACGTAGAAGCCGTCGTGGAGCTCCTGAGCCGCGCGGGCGACGATCTGTTCACGATTGAGTGGCATGTCTTCGGTTTTTCTCCTGCGCTCTGCGCTCTGCCCTCTGCGAACTACTTGCGCACCGTTCGCTGCTCGATACGTTTCTTGCGCCTGGCCACGACGACGCGATGGACGAAGATCCCCGGCGTATGCACGTGATCGGGATCGATCTGGCCCGGTTCGACGAGCTCCTCGACTTCGGCGATGCAGATCTTTCCTGCGGTCGCGGCCATCGGATTGAAGTTGCGCGCGCTCTTGCGATACACGAGGTTGCCGAAGCGATCGGCTTTCTGCGCGGCGACGAGCGAGAAGTCGCCGACGATGCCGCGTTCCATCACGTACATCCGTCCGTCGAACTCGCGAGTCTCCTTGCCTTCGGCGACGATCGTGCCGTAGCCGGCCGGCGTGAAGAATGCGGGGATGCCTGCGCCGCCGGTGCGCATGCGTTCGGCGAGCGTCCCCTGCGGCACGAACTCGACCTCGAGCTCGCCGGCGAGGTACTGCCGCTCGAACTCCGCGTTTTCACCGACGTACGACGACACCATCTTCCTGATCTGCTTCGTCTGCAGGAGAAGGCCGAGGCCCCAGTCGTCGACGCCGGCGTTGTTCGAAACGCACGTCAGTCCCTTGACTTTTTTTCGAACGAGAGCGGCGATGAGATTCTCGGGGATGCCGCACAGACCGAATCCGCCGACGACGAGCGTCGCGCCGTCGCGGATGTCCTTCACCGCTTCGTCAACCGAAGCGACGACCTTGTTCATCATTCACGAGAAGATATCAGAACGCTAAAAGACGGGATGCGCGCAATGCACAGCCTCGGTCAGACGCAAGGCAACCGGACAGACTTTCTGCGCCCAGTATCCGACGAGAATCGCCAGCGTCAGGATCAGCAGGAACGGGATCATCGTTTTCTTCATCACGCTGCCGACCCAGTTGCCATGGGTCGCCGTCTGGGCGTGCTTCGCCAGCGCGCCGGCCAGCACGGCATTGAACGCGACCTCGCTCAGGATCGTCGGCGCCGCCCAGATCATCCAGGCGAACGACGCGATCACCGCGACGACCAGCAGGATGATGAGCAGCACCAGGACCAATTCACCGAAGTCACCGCCGCCGCCGGACTTCTTCGAGCTCGAGGAGGACGACGATGACTTCTTTGCCGATGATTGCGGAGGAACGGCCGCGGCCGCGATGACGTTGCTTTTCGCCGCACCGTCGCCCCAGCTTCCGCTTGCGCCGCCACCACCGAACTTTCCGCCGCCTTCACTCACCGACGACGAACTGCTGCCGCCCGACCAGGACGACGAGCCGCCGCTGCCCATGTTGAGGCAATCGAACCAGTCATCGCCGGTCGATCCTGCGCGCCGCCGGGCAGCTGCAGCGCAGAATCCGATGTAGGCAAGCCACAACTTCACGCTCGTGATGAAAACCGCGTACGCGACGACCACCGCGATTCCGTAGCGCACCGCGAAGTTTCTGACGCCGGCCGCGAGAAGCAGCCGCGTGACGATCAGGCCCGCGAGCAAGGTCGCCGTCAGCATCGCGGCCATGTGGACGCGAAGATAGAAGCGATGCTGCAGCGCATCGGCGAGCCGTTTCTCCGACGGCGGAACCTGATGGACGGCTACTTCCAAACCCGCCCCACGTTGTACACGAAGCCAGAATAGACCGCACGCGGTTGCGGCCCTCGCAGCGGCACGATGACTCCCGCGTCCAACACGAGCCAGCGTCGCATCTCCAGCGTCGGACCGGCGAGCGCGGCGACGATGGCTCGCGATCCCGCGGGACCGGAGGTCGCCGGATCGCCGTAGACCTCCCCGACCCAGCCGACGTGGCCTATCGCTGAACCGCCGAACGACGCGGTCCACAGCGAAGCGTATCGGGGAACCTTCGTATCGTGACTCCGTCTCGTCATACCGGCATTGAGATCCATCGCCACGGCTCCGAAGTCATGACTCGAGATCAGGAGCAGACCCAGATCGGTCGTGCCGGTCGTCAGGCTTGCCTGTGCGGTCGGAAATTTGATCGAAGGAAGAATCGCGAAGTCGCCGACGACCGGCGCATGTTCAGCGAGTCTCCACTTGATGGCGGCGGACAGATCACCAACACCGGTCGTGTTCTGTCCCGGCGGGTGGAGCAGCGGCACGAACAGACTGAACTGCACGCGCGGAGCGACGCCCAGTTTGATGACGAGCGGAACCGATGCGCCATGGGAGCGATCCTTGTATCGATCGAGCTCGATTCCGTCTTCGATCTCCAGCCAGCCGGTGGCAACCGTGCCCGCGTGCGTTGCCACAGTCGGCCGTTCGGGCTGCACCGCACGCGGATCCGGAACTTGAGATTGCGCGCTCAGTCGAGCCGAAACAAAGAAAACGAGCGCGGCGACGAACGTGAAGCGACTGCGCAGCGGCTCACCTCAATGCGTGTGCGCGTGGTCGTGCTGATGCCCGTGATCGTGCGTGTGGCCTTCCATGCCGGCATTGATCTGCTCCACGATCATGTTCGCGCACGCCGTGAACGCCTCGGCCGCCGGCGAAGTCGGATCGAGGACGACGATCGGCTGGCCGGAGTCGCCGCCGACGACGACCTTCGGATCGATCGGCACTTCGCCGAGAAACGGGACGCCGAGCATCTCGGCGGTTTTGCGGCCGCCGCCGTGGCCGAAGATCTCTTCGCGCGCGCCGCAGTGGCGGCAGATGAAGTAGCTCATGTTCTCGACGATGCCGAGGACGGGGACGTTGACTTTGCGGAACATGGCCAGGCCTTTGCGGGCATCGATCAGCGCGACGTCCTGCGGCGTCGTGACGATCACCGCGCCGGTCAGCGGCACCTTCTGCGTCAACGTGAGTTGCGCGTCACCGGTGCCCGGCGGCAAGTCGATGATCATGAAGTCGAGCTCGCCCCACTTCACGTCGGTGAGGAATTGATCGAGCGCTTTCATCACCATCGGACCGCGCCAGATGACGGGCGTGTCGACGTCGGTGATGAGCCCGAGAGACATGGTTTTCACGCCGTGGTTTTCCATCGGCACGATCTTCTCGTTCTCGTCGATCTGGGGCCGGCCGTGGATGCCGAGCATCATCTGCTGCGACGGCCCGTAGATGTCGGCGTCGAGGAGTCCGACGGTGAATCCGAGTTTGCGAAGCGCGAGCGAGAGATTCGTCGACACGGTCGACTTCCCCACGCCGCCCTTTCCCGAGGCCACCGCGATTTTGTACCTCACGCCTTCGAGGATCTCGCCGCCGCGCTGCGCCGGCGCAGTCTGGCGCGCGCCGATGTCGAGGTTCGCGAGCACGCTCGTCACGCCGGGAATGGCGCGAACCGCGGCTTCGGAGTCCGTCACGATCTGGCGGCCGACGTTCGGGTTCTCGGACTGGAAGCGGATCGTGAACGCGACCACACCGTCCTGCACCTTGAGGTCGTGGATGAAACCGAACGACACGATGTCGCGAGACAGCCCGGGGAACTTCACCTTCTTCAGCGTCTCGAGGACCTGATCGTAAGTCGGCGGCATTACTTCTTTTCCTCCCCTTTGTAGCGGTCGTACGAGGCGCGGATGATCGGAATCGCTTCTTCCGACGACGAGACGATGGAGACGACGTCGAGGTCGGGCAGACTGACGAGTCCGCGCTCCACCATCGTCTCGCGGATCCAGTCGATCAGACCCGTCCACATCGTACCGACCAGGATCACCGGATGTTCCTTCATGTGCTTGACTTGCAGGAGCTGCCACACCATGAACAGCTCGAGCGCCGTGCCGATGCCGCCCGGCATCACGATGAAGGCCGACGACAAGCGCACGAAATGGTGCAGGCGCGAGAAGAACGTGCGATGGCGGAAGACTTTGTCGACGAACGGATTCGACTGCTCTTCGCTCGGCAGATGAATCGCCAGTCCGAATGAACGGGAGTGGCTCTCGATCTGGCCTTCGATCGCGCCGGAGTTCGCGGCCTCCATCAGTCCCGGACCACCGCCCGTGACGATGTCGACGCCCATGTGCGCGAGCTCGTAGCTCAGTTTCTTGACTTCGTCGTAGACGGGATCGCCGCGACGGATGCGCGAGCTGCCGAAGATCGAGACGCGGTAGTGGTCGACGCGCTCAGGCTGGATCTGGTCGAGATCGTTGATCGTCTCCCAGAGTTGGTAGATCGCCTTGTCGAGGATGTACGTCGGATCGGGCGAAGAGCGTTTCTTCGCCGGGCTTTGCGCGTTGCGCAGCTCTTCGAGCTCCGGGGTCGTCGTTTTGCTTTTCCCTGAATTGGCCATGCGGGCCGGTCATCATAACGCCTTACTTCGTGATCCAGACGTCCTTCGAGAACGTCTTGAGCTTCGCCTCCGCCGCTCTGGCCTCCGCTTCCGATGGGAACTTCGTACGGACGCGATAAACGGTCCCCTTCTCCGTGATCGTGCGCTCGACGTACGACGACGTGAACCCGGCGTCGATCAACTTCGCCGCCAGCGTTTCGGCCGTCTTCTGATCGGAAGTCGAGAGCAGCTGAGCAAAATGCGGGACGTCGGGTTCGGATTTCAGCTTTTCTACCGAGGCTTTTGCTTCTGTGTGGGTGCCGGCTTTAGCCGGCACAGCGCCGGCTGAAGCCGGCGCCCACACGGGAGTTTTCTCTTCGGTGACGGTCGGCGGAGGTTCAGTAGTCGCCTTGAAGTCGTCATCCTTCACTGCGACTTCGCGCGCAGATGCCTTCGCGGGCGCGGAGCTGACTTCGTTGACGATGGTCGCGTCCTGCTTCCGCGCGGTCGACCGGTCATCGCCCTGGCCACGACCGAGCAGCAGGCCGAAGGCGAAGGATGCGGCAAGTGAGAGGAGAAGCAGGACGAAGGCGAGAAACGCCTGTCCCGCAGTCAGAGACACTTCGTAATGGGATTGATCGTCGGTCAGAACATCTTCAATGGCCATGTCACGCCCTCCCGGCACTCGTTCACCTCGTCGATGACGAGGCCTGCGGCTGTGGCGCAGCCGCGGCATTCCAGTTTGTGTGATAGACCACGCCGTTGTCAAAGTAGACGGCCGAGGCGCCTCCGTCGGCTTTCGGGTAGATCCAGACGGAGTAGATGCGGCCGTTCTGGACCACCTGCTTGATCCAGTCCTCGCGCGGGAGGCCGACGAGCTTGCGCACGTCCTGCTCGGTCATCCCCGTTTTCAGCAGCGAGAACGAATTCATCGTGACGAAACGCCGCTGCTCGGCCTGGGCGATGCGCTGAACCGCGTCCTGATTCGTCGGATCGATCTGCAGCGCGTCGCGATACGAAGCGATGGCCTTGTCGTAGCGCGAGAGGACGTTCATGTACTGGTCACCGATATAAATCTTCTCGCCGGCGAGCAGCGCACCGGCGCGCGGATCGCTGGTCCGTTTGAAGTACTCGCTGACTTTGTCCGTGAACGCCTGGTACGTCGGCTCGATCTTGCGGATGTTGTCGAGCGCGATCTCGATCTCCTGCTTTCGGGTCGCGCGCGCCGGCGCCGCTTTCTGGGCTGCGCGCAGCGTCTGGATCCACTGGTAATCGGCGACGAGCAGGTTCCACTCGCGATCGTTGGGACGATTGGAAGGGCCTTGGGAAGCACAGGCAACGAGTGTGATGAGAAGAGGGGCGAGGAGTCTCCGCATGTGGTCTGGAGTGATTTTAGTCGAGACGGTAGAGCGTGAAGTTGTCCATCTGCGAAATGACGACCCAGTTCCCGCGGAACCGGCCGAGGAACGTGGTGTTTTCAATTTCATCGTCGGCAACGACGGCGTACCACGGCAGGCCCACGTTTGCGGCGTACGCGCGAAGGAGTTGAAAGCGATCGTCGTTCAGCTGGTCGCATCGGGCGATCCCTCGATCGGAGAAATACGTGAACGGTCCGCTGAGCACGCCGGTGATCACGATGGCGCGCCTCGGCAGCTGCCATTCCGCCCAGCGGACCAATCGCGGGTAAGGCTTCTCCATCTGAGAAAGGGCCGGAACGACGTTCAGGTCATACGTCGAACGTGCCGGCGCGGCGCAGATGAAGAGCGTGAGCGCCACTGCAATGACCGCTGCGACGCGCGGGTAACGTGGCGCGCTCCAACGATACGCGTCACGCACGATGAGAAGCGTGCCGATCATCAGCGCCGGAATCGCGGGCAGAAGGAAGCGAATGCAGAGCCAGCCGTCGAAGAATCCATAGAACGAGTAGAAGACGAAGAACACGCCGAACCACGACATCAACATCCAGCGCATCGACTTCTCCACCATGCGGTCGAAGACGACGAGCAATCCGATCGGAAACGCGAGCGGCGTGAGCATGCGCATCAGCCACTCCGCGTGCAGCGGCGCAGCGTGAAGCATGCCGGCCCACGAGACCTGATCGAAGAATCCGCCGTAGCCGGTGCGCACCGCGCTTCCGTAAAGCCTCGAGTTCCACCACATCAGCGCGATCGCGAACGGAAGCGCGGCAACGGTGACGCGCGCGAGCAGCGCGATCCGGAATCGAAGCGCGATCACAAACGCGACACCGAGGAGGAGGTTGGTCGGACGGACCCAGACGCCGATGGCGAAGGCCGCGCCGGCCGCGAACGCAAGTGAGGGCCGCTCCACCGACTCGAGCGCGCACCACATCGCGGCGAGCGCCCAGAACGTCGCCACGACATCACTCGCCGGCTGCACTGCATGCCACAGAAACGGAGGAAGCGTCACGAGCGCGGCCGCAGCCGCGATCGAAGAAAGCGGCGACAGACCGCATTGACGACCGACGGCAAACATCAATATCGCGCAACCAATCGCGGCCAGCGGCGCGACGTAATACGGCGCATGCCGCCATCCGCCGATGCTCGCAGCCAGCGCGAGATGAAACGGCAGACCGGCCGGATACGTCGGATGCATCGAAGCGTGCGGCGACGGCGCAAATCCGAGGGGCATGAAGAAGCCGAGCCAGGAGTCGTCCAGTCCGAGCTCGCGCACCAGGACGACCGGCCGCGTCAGCCGCCCCTCCGTGATCATCTTCGCTTCGTTGAAGTAACCGCCGGTGTCCGGCCCACCGACCGCGTACGAGAGATTGCGGAAGAGGAATCCCGCGTACATCACGAGCGCGGTCGCGCCGACGATCACGATCCAGCGTTGGGTCCTCATCCGCCGTATGTTACGAGCGAGATCGTCACGCCGTCGCAACCTGGAACCGTCGCAGCACGAGGTAAATCACGATCGCGATGTTCGAGGCGAGGATGCCGGCGCTCAGCAATGTCGTCCTGTGCGCGACTTCATACGCCTCGAACGGGATGAACGACGTCGTGGCGACGATCGTCAGCCATTCCGCCCACGCTTTCCCCATCCAGAGCCCGACACCTTCGACGATGAACAGCGCAGCGTAGAGAAAAAGGACCAAAGCGAGCTCCTGGATCCGATTCGGCGGCAATCGCGTGATCGTCGCCAGCGCGCGGCCGACGAACGCATGCTGCGTCGCGAACGGCATCGCCCCCAACCAGGCGTTGACACGCTGCACCGAACCCGGCTGCACGAGACGGAGCACCGCCAGGCCACTCATGATGAAAAGAACCGCTTTGACGTGACGGAAGATCGCGATCAGGCGCAGTACGGTTCGGCCGTGCAGCCTCATCGCTAACGCTTCAGTGCGTCGGCGATCCGCACGACTTCGCCGTCGAACTGCGGACCAAACTCGCTGCGGATCTCGTAGATCCAGCCGTACAGCAGCTCATTGAGGATGTTCTGGATCACCGTGGCATGGTCCACCGACCCCGATGCGACGAGGTTGTTCAGCAGCTGATCGATGTCCACGCGTCCTTCATTCACGAAATTCATTCCGCTCAGATACGGGAGAGTCTCCGGCGACACCTGCAACACCACGCGGTCCATGAAGTCGTAAATGTGATCGCCGATTTTTTCGAAGACGATGCTGAAGATCTTCTGGAAGGCCGTGTTGTACCGCTCCACGATGTCCTCCAGCTCATACTCACTCGCCTCGGCCGTTCGCTTCTCGGCGAGATCGGCCGCGGCAGCGTCCTGGACGAGGTTGACGGTCAAGAGACCCCACAGCGTCCGGCACGTCGCGAAATTCGTCAGGTAACTCCGCGCGCAGAGTCGTTCGACGCTCTGCGGCTCGGCGAGCAGCGACAGCACGTGGCTCTCTTCATCGTTCAGCTCGAGCTGATACGCGCGCGTGTCGGCGCCGGGAACCTGCTCGAGGAGCCGTCCGAGTTTCCCGATCCCGCGCATGATCAGCGACCAGTACTCGATGCAGCGCACGCCGTCGAGGACGAGCCTGTCCGTCGCCAGCTGCAGCGTGATGATCTCGTCGGGGAAGTTCGAACTGAACTCGATCGTGTAGCTGCCGCTCCGATAGCGCATGGCGTTCATCACGATCGCGCTGGCCTGGCGTTCGACCGCGCGGCTCAGCTCTTCCGGTTTCAGGTATCCGAGCTCGATGAGCAGCGAGCCGATCCGCCGCGACACGACCATGCGGTCCATCACGTTGTTGTACTGCGCGAGGTTCAACTCGCCCGTGCGGAGCAGCGTCTCGGCCAGACCGACGTCCTGATCCGTGCTCGAAGCGAAGATGATCCGGCCTTCGTTGAAGTAGATGATGTCGTTGCGGCCGATCGCGTCGAGAGAGAGGATCGCCGTCTCGGAGCTGCGGATGATCGATCGGAAAAGGTCGGGGACCGTGGTCTCGGCGAGCGTGCCTTGTATGGAGAGTTCGTCGGACATTTCTAAAGGCAGAAGGCAGAGGGCAGAAGGCAGAAGTGATCCGTCAGTTTTCTTACCTCTGCCTTCTGCCTTCTGACTTCTGCCTTCATCAGGTGGTTGCCGGCCTGGTCGCGTCCTCAACAGTGGCCACGCCGACCGCATTCTTCGTCGTCGACTTCACTTTGTACATTGCCGTGTCGGCCTGACGGATCAGACCTTCCTTCGTGATCGCGTGCGACGGGTAGGTGGCGATACCGAAGCTCGCCGTGATCGAGATCTCGACGTTCGCGTCCACGCTGAACACCGTCGCCGTCATCGCCTTGCGCACGCGGTTCGCGACGGCCATCGCCTGGTCGCTGTCGGTCTGGGGAAGGATGATGCAGAACTCGTCGCCGCCGAACCGCACCACCTTGTCGATCGTTCGAACGGCGCCGAGGATGCGTTTGGCGACTTCCTGGAGAGTGCGTGAGCCGGTGAGGTGACCGTAGAAGTTGTTGACCATCTTCAGGTCGTCGAGGTCGAGGAAGATGATGCTGAACCGCGTGCTGTAACGGCGCGAACGCTCGATCTCCTCGTCGAGATATGACTCGAAGAAACGGCGATTGAACGCTTTCGTCAGGTCGTCGCGCATCGCCAGGTCGCGGCTGCGCGTGAGCTGGTAGATGTTGCTGAGGACCTGCGCCACCGCCTCCAGATACTTCGACACATTCTCCGACGCCTCGGCCGTGACGGTGTCGTCGCGTTTCAGCGGAACCTTGATCACGCCGATGAGGTCCTCGCTGACCTGCAGCGGCATCACGATCATCCCGCTGCCGTCCTTGTTTCGCTCCTGCGCGAACAGTTGTCCCGACGAAAGTGCTTTTTGCAGCAGGTCGGACGGAATGCCCGGCAGAAACTCTCCGGTCTCGCGATACGAATCGTCGTTGCTGTAGCTGACGACGTAACGTTCCAGTCGCGGATCGTGCAGAAACAACGTTCCGGTCGAGAGTTGCAGGAGGTCGAGGACCGTGCCGGTGATGCGCTCGGAGACAGAGTCGGCCTCGATCATCGACATCATCTCGTGGATCTGCGCGAGGTAGGTCACTTCCCGTTCGAGCGTCGACGCGTGCATCGCCGTCTCGGCGAGGTCGTACGCAAAATCGAGATACTCCGTGGGAGCGGCGAGAAAAACGCCGCGATCGATGCGGAGCTCGCCACGGCGGCGGTGAGTCGGCACTCTGCCGTTGCACAGGACGACGCGGACGAGACTCTTGCGCGGCGGCGAGTCGAGCAAGGCGTGAGAATCGGCGTCGATGACCACGACGCGACAGGCGTCGCGCTCTTCTCCGTCGAGAGCGACGGCCCATGACGGGGACGTCTCCCGGACACGCTGGGCGACATCGTCACGGCCACTGTAAATGCCGATCGTCTGCTGGGTCATTTGAGCGAAACGTCTAATTCTACAATGGTTTCGGCACAGTCATGCGCATCCTGCAGATCATGCTTCCGGGCGCCAGCGAATTCGAGAAGAAGTGTCAGCGCATCGACTTTGCGTCGCTGTCGCCGAAACACGAGGTCATGGTCGTGACCTCGACCCGCGACACGCCGCTTGCCGATGTCGCGCACATCTACGGGCCGGTTCCCCTGCCGCCCGGCCCGCTCGTCGGATTCACAACGCCGTACGTCGCGTCATCGGCGCCCGCTCGATCGCGATTGTCGTTGCGCAGACCCACGCAACCGGCCGTCATCGCTTCTGTGTGGGTGCCGGCTTCAGCCGGCACAGTGCGGGCTGAAGCCCGCACCCACGCGCCGGAGGCGGTCGAGGAAATCTACTTTGCCTCCAACGCAACGACCCGCCCACCCTCCAACATCCTCGGCTCGTTCGCGCGGCCGTCCACCATGAATTTTGTCGAGCAGACGCTCGTGCGCATCGGCCGTTTCCGGGACGACGTCACGTGGAAGCTCTTCGACCATCCGCCCTCGCCTGACGATCTAGCCGGTGTAGATGTCTGGGTCGATCCTGCCGTCGACGAAGCCGACCTGGACGGGTTTGTCGCCGAGGCTGTCGTGTCGGAGAAGATCGTGGTGGCGTCGCGGACGGAGATGAACGCGCAGCGACTCGAACAGGGCCGCACTGGGTTCCTCGTTCCGCCCAAAGATCCCAACGAACTCACTCATGCCATACTAGCGGCCCTGTTCAAGCCAGAGGTGGCGCAATCAAAAATTGAGGCAGCACGACAGACGGCTGGGAAGTTCCGGCCGCGGCAACGCAGTCGTGTTCTCGAGCGTATCTACGAGACCGTGATCCCATGACCCGCATTCTCGACATCCCGAACCCGCAGCGCCGAGCCCTCGACGTGATCCGGGAAGTGGCCGCGGAAAAGGACTGTCGCCCGTTCCTCGTCGGCGGTCCCGTCCGCGACCTCCTCCTTGGCCGTCATGTTCTCGACGTCGACCTGACGCTCGAGGAAGGCAGCTCGACGCTCGCCCGTGCTCTTGCCAAGCGGATCGAAGGGCGCCTGCGCTCCTTCCCGCAGTTCCTCACGTACAAAGTCACCGGCGAGGGCTTTCCCGAGATCGACATCGCCACCGCCCGCATGGAAAGGTACCGCTCGCCCGGCGCGCTTCCGACGGTGACCGCCGGCAAGCTCAAGGACGATCTCATGCGGCGCGACTTCACGATCAACGCGATGGCGATGGACCTGCTCGACGGGTCGATGCACGATCCGGCCAGCGGCCAGCGCGATCTCTCGTCGCGAATCGTGCGTGTGCTGCACGACAACAGCTTCGTCGACGACCCGACGCGGATCTTTCGGGCTGTGCGTCTGGCCAGCCGTCTCGGGTTCAGTCTCGACCTGCACACCGCGAAGCTGATGCGCGACGCGATCGAGATGGGCGCACTCGGGCTCGTGTCGAAAGAGCGACTGTGGCGCGAGATGTTCCTGGCGATGGATGAACGCGATGCGCCAAAAGTCCTTTCCGCGCTTCACAAAGAAGGTGCGCTGACCGCGCTCTTCGGCATCGACGTTCCGCCGCCCAACACGGACGCGCTGGAGAAAGTCCGGAAGCAGCTCGACGCGCAGCCGGAGCTCGATCGATACGTGCTCTACACGGGCATCCTGCTGCGCCGGACGGAACCGGAAGCCTCGCAGCTCGAAGGCTCCGGCTTCTCGCAGAAGCGCGCGCGCGGCGTGCTGCAGATCGCCCGCGATCTCGACCGTTTCGATCGCGCGCTCAGCGAAGCCCCGTCCGACCGGCAGCGTTTCCGTCTGCTGAAGACTGCGACGCGGGAGTTGCTGACGCTCATGAAGGAACGGCGTCACGTCTCGCGCTTCCAGGAGTATCAGCAGTTCAAGCTGCCGCTGCGCGGAAACGATCTCGAAGTGCCGGGCGGGCCGCATGTTGCGCGCGCCCTGGAACGCACGCGCGAGGCGGTATTCAACGGCGAGATCCCGGCCGACCAGGCCCGATCTTTTGCACGCGATCTGGCCATCAAGTATCTTAATCATCAGTGAAACAGAGCGCAGAGGGCAGAGGGCAGAGCGCAGAAAAACGGCGAAGATCTGCGCTCCGCGCTCTGCCCTCTGCGCTCTTGTTTGCGGCGATCCCCCTCTTCGCGCAGACTCCCGGTCCTGAGAAGCCAGAAACGCACGACATCAGCAAAGTCGATCCCGCGCCGCTCGGCGGTGCGATCGCCATTCCCCTACCCGAGAGCGAGGCGCGCAAGCTCCGCAAATACAACTTCGAGGAGCTCGCCGGGAGCCGTCAGGCCATCGGCTCGCAACTCGTCGACGGACATCTGTCAAAGCCGATGCTCGACTACCACGTGCGCAGCAGTGCGCTCGATCAGCGTCTCTCGTTTTTCGAAGGCGGACTCGTCGTCGTCCGGATGAGCGGTGCCGGCGGCACGATTCAGAAGCGCGTGATCATCCCGCCCG
>DASVHS010000128.1:0-2462 GCA_036382495.1 Thermoanaerobaculia bacterium
CGTCGATCGCGTGCGTATGACGGACGGAGAGGAGATCGAACTGGTTGATCGGTCGCAACGGGATGCGCTCGCGGAACGCGGCCAACAATTCTTTCTGTCGATACGGACGCGTCCTGTCGTAGTCGATCACGCGGAACGCGGGCGCGCGCGGATCGGTGACGACGCGGATCGGCGTCGCGCTCGGACTGTCGGAGTCGCGCACCTCCGACGACAGCGCCCATTGCTGCCGCGGCTGAACGACGCTCCGCACCGCGCTGAGCCATGACCTGCGATGCGCGGAGACGCGCCGGTCGATCACGCCGGCCAGGTCCTTCGTCGTCGCCGGCTCGCTCCTTGCGCCGTGCCGGACGTAGACGATTCCATTCATCACGATCGGCACGGGCGCTTCTTCAATGATGAGAGCGACGACCGGCTTCGAGTCTTTGACCGCATCGACGATGTCAAAGTCCACATCGCTCAGTGCTGCCTTGTCGATCGGACCTTCGTCGAACACGATGATGCCGCCACCCGAATTCGCGATCGCGAAGACATCCTTCACGACGCCGGCGTCAAATCTCTTCCGGAACGCGACGCGCCGGGACTCTCGCTTTGCGACCAGCGCACGCTCGAGGTTGGGGAGCATGGAGGATGTGAGTTTGAGTTTACGCCCATTGGAAACGAGGGATGAGGGATGAGGGATGGACTCTGAATTTCGAAGTTCGAAGTTCGAATGAAGAATTAAGAATTAACCCCTGCACTCTCCAAATTCTTCATTCGAAATTCGAACTTCGAACTTCTTCATTCCTCATCCCAGATCTCTTATCCATCATCAAACACGAGCAGTGGCCACCACCGCATACCGTAATTCCCCCCTCCCATCGAACGGATATGCCGTGATCAGCGTCAGCCGCCTGTCGCCGAAATCCTGCTGCACGGCGGTGTTGGGCTCCTTCACGACGCGAATGCTGCGTACGCGGTACCGGACGACTTCACCGGCCGCCGTCTCGACGACGACTTCGTCGCCGATGTCGATGTCTTGCAGCACCGAGAACTGTGCGTCGTGATGCGCGGTGAGCACGCAATTTCCGATCTCTCCCGGCGCAGCCGTGCCATCGACGTGTGAGGGCCCGAAAGCCCACGCCCGCGCGCTGCCGCCGGCCATCACGAAGTAGGTCTGCTTCTGGCGAACGAACTCCATCCGGACGAGCGCCGACGTGTCGAGCAGCAGTTGAGCAAGTCTCACCTTCACGGACATCATCTGCATACGCATACGTCACCGCCCACGCGCTTCATGTCGTGCCACTCCTGACCGCTGATACGTCCCGACGCCATGACGCGTCCGGCCGGACTGCCAAACTTCACTGTCATGACGACGAGATCGCCTTCCCGCTCCCGCGACACCACGGCCGACGGATCGTCGAACTGAAGCTCGACGTCGCTCAACTCCCCCGCCGCCGGCGGCAGGATCATCACGAGCCCGTCGTTGCCATCCGCGAAGACGGCCATCTCCGGCACGTCCTCGATCTCCGGTTGCCACGAGAGCTCGAAGTCGCCGGCCGGCACATCGACAATCGTCAGCACGTAATGGGATGACGAAAGTGCGATCGCTTCCGTGACACCGGACGGCGTGTCGATCTTCCGGATCGGGACGCCGGCGTTCAGGTCGACGACGACGGTCTGGTGCGGAGTGACCTGAACGCGCAGCCGGAACGTGCCGTCGCGGAATTCCACCGCCCGCGTTTCGCCGCGAACCGTGACCCCGCGCACCTGTAGCAGCTTCACCCCAGTCTTCACGAGATCGAACGGGACGAGCGGCTTGTCGTCGGCGACGGCATCGATGGCGAAGAAGAGAATCACGAGAGCAAAGGCGCGGCGCATGTCGATTCCTCCGCATATCAATAAGCGTCTGACTCCTGGCAACAGCGCGGCTTCATCGAGGAAAAGCGGCGCAGGATTGTGGCGAAACTAAGGCGCGAACAGAGTTGCCATGCGCCCGTACAATCAGGACCAATGGCCACCATCGCCGTCGTCGACGACGAAGCCAACATCCGCGAGACCGTCGAGTTCGCGCTGAAGCGCGAGGGCTACGACGTGCAGAGTTTCCCCGACGGGCTCGAGGCATGGACCGCGTTCGAGCGTGCGCTGCCCGAGGTCGTCATCCTGGACATCCTCATGCCGCGCATGGATGGGCTGGAGCTGTGCCGCAAGTTGCGCGGCGTGTCCGACACGATCCCGATCATCTTCCTCACCTCACGCGACGACGAAATCGACCGCGTAATCGGTCTCGAGCTTGGCGCCGACGACTACCTCGGCAAACCGTTTTCGATGCGTGAGCTCGTCGCCCGAGTGCGCGTGATGTTGCGCCGCGCCGCGCGCCGCGCCGAAACGCCGCGCAGCGATGAAAAGCTGCTGCACGTCGGATCGCTGGAGCTCGATCCGGCGCGCTTCATCGTGCGATGGAAAGCACAGCAGATCGATTTGAC
>DASVHS010000129.1:0-9146 GCA_036382495.1 Thermoanaerobaculia bacterium
ATTTTTTCCGGCGATGTCGGAGGAATTCATGTCACGCGCGTTCTCGATTCCGTTCTTCGAGCGCGTGTTCCGCTTCCGGTATTCGCGCGTCTTCGCGATCGTTCTCGCCGCGTACATCTGGGGATTCGGTCACTCGACGTATCCGAACCAGCCGTTCTACATCCGCGGACTGGAAGTCGGCTCCGCCGGTGTGCTGCTCGGATTTCTGCTGCAGGCGTTCGGCCTTCTTCCGCTGCTGATCTGGCACTTCACCGTCGATGCGCTGTACACGGCGCTGATGCTGTTTCGCTCGGGCAACATCTACTACGTGATCTCGACGGGCATCGCCAGCATGGTGTTCACGATTCCGCTGATCGCATCGATCGTGTTGTACGTCCGCCATCGCGGCTTCGCACCGGATGATGATCTGAGCAACGCCACGCTAACTGTTTCGCCGGCGCCGGAGCGAAAGGCCGATCAGGTCGAGGCGCCGCTGCCCGGCGGAATCACTCCGGGCAGACGGTTGCTTGTCGCCTGCGCGATGGCGATCGTCATGGCGATCATTCTCACGGTTCGACGACCGCAGTCGCCGGACGACGTGATCGACTTTTCGATCACCGAGGAGCAGGCGAAATCGATTGCGGCGGCGCATCTGCGCGGGCTGCAGCAACCGCTGCCGACGAAGATCGCGGTCGCGCCGGTGAGCGGTTTCCGATCGTGGGATGCGGAATCGCCGCGCGAAGAGGGCGGGTCACCCGGCGGCTTCGACGAAACGGCAGCGACGTACATGGTTCGTCACGGTCTGTCCGTCGATGCGCTCACTTCGATCATGCGCACGGAGGTCCCGACCGCGACGTACACCGTCCGCTTTTTCACGCCGATGCAGAAGGTCGAGTATTTCGTCGAGGTCGATCCGCGGAGATCGCGCGTGACCGGCTATCACAAGTACGCGGACGAACGGACGCCGGGCGCGCGACTCGACCGCGATGCAGCGCTGGCGATCGCTACGCGGGCTTTGCCGGTGTACGGTTCGTCGCCGTCCGACTTCGTCATGAAGGACGCGCTCACGTTCGAACAGCCGAACCGGCGCGACTGGCTGTTCCACTTCGAGCAACGCCGCCCACTCGTCGCCGAAGCGGTGCGGCGCGTCTCGATCCGCGTGATGGGAAGCGAAGTCACGCAGTTCGCGACGACGGTCAAGGTGCCGGACGCCGTGTACCGCGAGGCGCATCAGCAGACATTCATGAACATCATCCTGTTGATCGTCCGCCTCCTCGGCGCCATCGCCGCGCTCGCGCTCGTCGTCAGCGGATTCATCATGGCCACGCGCCACGGACTTCCCCACTGGCGTCGTGCGGTCAGCGTCGTGCTCGCGCTGTCGATCATTCCGATCGTGCGAGTCATGATGACGCGTGAGTTGCACCTGTTCTCGTACAACACGTCGACGTCGTGGGACACGTTTCTCGTCACCGCGACGACGAACGCGGTGCGCGACGCCGGACTGCAGATCCTGATGATCGCCGCGGCCGTCGCAGCGATTTTCGCGGTGATCCCATATGCGGGCCGCGTCTTCTCGAAAGAATCGCGACAGAGATTCGGGCGTCATGCGACCATCGCCGTGTTGACTGCGATCGCGATGCTCGTCGCCGGCCGCGAGATCGTGCGGCTCGCCGCACATCAGTTCCCGTCGATTGCGAACGTGGGCGAGATCAGCGTGCCCGATGAAGTCGTCCTGCCCCTCCCGCTCCTGAACGACCTGGCCACGTCGATCGCCGGCGCTGTGATCTTCGCCGGCGCCGCCGCGGCGTATTCGGCGTCCGTCGCGGCGTGGAAGAAGCCGTGGACGGCTCCAGTCGTCACGATGGCAACGATCTTCTGCGTTACGATCGATTCGTCGGCCACTCCGCGCGAATTGCCGATGACCATCATCACCAGCGCGGCGCTGGCCGGACTCGTCTGGATCATCGCCCGCTACATCCTCAACGGAAATCCTCTGGCGTGGCCGCTCGCGGCGTTCACGACTTCGCTGATCGAAAGCGGTGCGAGCATGATTCAGAATCATCGAACGGACCTCCAGATCCAGGGCTCGATCGCGTTCGCCATCACAATTGCGACGTTGATCTGGGCGGTGGGACTACCGAACGCCATCGGAGAGGTTCACCACAGCGAATGAACCTGGGGATTGAAGACTTCGTCTGGTCCGACCTTACGGACTCGAAACGCCTCGCTGATCTGGCAACTGCATTCGATCGATTCGTGGAAGCGCGCGATGCTGCATTGTTCGCGAGATTCCGTTCGTATCGAGGGACCGGCGGACTGACGCCGCCCGACGAAGCCGCGCTCCTCATCGACATCAGCAAACACCTCGGCGCATTTCTCGCGCAGATGTTCGACGTCGGCCCGGAAACCGAGGCGCTGCGGCAGCGAGCCGAGCGCGACACGCAGGTGGCCAGGTTCAAGAAGGATTTCGTGGTTCGAAGAGTCGCAAAGATCAGTGTGGGACAGGCACTCCTGCCTGTCCCGGGACAGGCAGGAGTGCCTGTCCTACACACCGATGATCCGGAGCTCGAGCTCGCTCTTCGAGTCAACGCTCTTCTCGATCGCGAGAAAGCCGGCGACGCCGCCGCGAAAACCGAGCTCGACGAGCTCGCGCAATGGGCCGCCGCCGAACGTAAAGCTGGCCGCTTCGATGGCTGGCCGTCGTTCCGGCTGCCGAAGCCGCTCGTGTTCGACAAGCTCGTGCCGAGGGAGCCGATCGACGAAGTGCGTTTCGGGGGCGAATCCGATCATTTCCGCCGCCGCGACGGATTCAAGCTCACCGACAACCGCATGACCCCGCGAGCGATCACCGATCAATCGCACTACTGCATCTGGTGTCACGAACGTCAGAAAGATTCGTGCAAGCACGGATTCCCCGAAAAGAACGGCACGTTCAAGCCGAATCCCCTCGGCATGGCGTTGCAGGGTTGTCCGCTCGACGAGCGAATCGGCGAGATGAACATCCTCCGCGCATACGGCGAATCGATCGCGGCGCTGGCGATGGTGATGCTCGACAACCCGATGTGCCCGGGCACCGGTCATCGCATCTGCAACGACTGCATGCGCGCGTGCATCTTCCAGAAGCAGGATCCGGTCGACATCCCGCAGATCGAGACGGGCGTACTGACCGACGTGTTGTTCATCCCGTTCGGCTTCGAAATCTATTCGCTGCTGACGTTGTGGAATCCGCTGAACATCAAGCGGCCGGTGGCGCTGCCGTACAACGGGAAAAACGTTCTGGTCGTCGGACTGGGACCGGCCGGCTACACGCTCGCGCATTTTCTGGCGAACGAAGGCTTCGGCGTCGTGGCGATCGACGGACTGAAGATCGAGCCGCTGGAAGCGAAATACATCGACGAGCCGGTGCGCGACGCCCATGCGTTCTGGGACGAGCTCGACGATCGCGTTCTCGCCGGATTCGGCGGCGTTTCGGAATACGGAATCACAGTTCGTTGGGACAAGAACTTCCTCAAAGTCATCCGCATCGCGCTCGAGCGGAAGAAGAACCTGCGCATTTACGGCGGCGTGCGATTCGGCGGAACGCTGTCGATCGAAGACGCATTCGACAAGCTCGGCTTCGACCACATCGCAATCGCCGCCGGCGCCGGAACGCCGACGGTCGTGAAGATGAAGAACAATCTCATCCGCGGAATCCGCAAGGCCTCGGACTTCCTGATGGCGCTGCAGCTCACCGGCGCGTTCAAGAAAAACTCGATGGCGAATCTGCAGGTGCGATTGCCGGCGGTCGTCATCGGCGGCGGGCTGACAGCGATCGACACCGCGACGGAGCTGTTCGCGTACTACCCCGTCCAGGTCGAGCGGATTCTCGATCGCTACGAGTCGATGTCCGGTGAATTCGGCGAAGCGATGCTGCGCGCCGCGTACGACCCGGAGGAGCAGCGGATCCTCGATGAGTTTCTGGAACATGGCCGGGCGATCCGCGCCGAACGCAGGCGCGCCACGGCCGCCGGCGAGAAACCCGATTTCATTCCGCTCGTGCGTTCATGGGGCGGCGTCACCATCGCGTATCGCAAGACGATGAACGACTCGCCGGCCTATCGCCTCAACTACGAAGAGATCGCGAAGTCGTTCGAGGAAGGCATCGCGTACGCGGAGAATCTCTCGCCGGTGGAAGCGGTCGCCGACGAGTTCGGACATGTCGCGTCGATCAAATTCGAGAATGGCACCGAGCTGCGCGCGCGATCGGTGATGGTCGCCGCCGGCACGAGCCCGAACGTCATCTACGAGAAAGAGCACGCCGGAACGTTCAAGCTCGACAAGTGGGGCCAGTTTTTCCAGAGCTTCGCGGTGAGTGACGCGCAGGAATTGATCGAAGTCGACCCGAACATCGAAACCGGTTTCTTCACGTCGTATCAGCATCCGGCGCGCCGCGAGAAGCTCATCTCGTTCTACGGCGACAACCATCCGCGCTACGCCGGCAACGTCGTCAAAGCGATGGCGTCGGCAAAGGATGGCTATCCGCACATCGTCAAGCTGTTCCCGAAGCAGAGCGGCGATCCAGCGAATTGGAAACGTCTCGTCGAAACGCTCGACGACGGTCTCATCGCGCGCGTGCATCAGGTGAACCGGCTCACACCGACGATCGTCGAGGTCGTCGTTCGCGCACCGTTCGCAGCGAAGAAATTCGAGCCGGGCCAGTTCTTCCGACTGCAGAACTTCGAGGCGTTCGCGCCGCAGATCGATGGGACACGTCTGGCGATGGAAGGCATCGCGCTCACCGGCGCCTGGACGAAACCTGATGAGGGACTGCTTTCGATGATCATCCTCGAGATGGGCGGGTCATCGCGGTTGTGCGCGATGCTGCAGCCGGGCGAGCCTGTCGTCGTGATGGGACCGACCGGCGCACCGACCGAGATCCCGCGCAACGAAACCATCCTTCTCCTCGGCGGCGGCCTCGGCAACGCGGTTTTGTTTTCGATCGCCAAGGCACTGAAGGACAACGGATGCCGCGTCGTCTACTTCGCCGGATACAAGAAAGCGGTCGACGTGTTCAAACGCGACGAGATCGAAGCGGGAACGGATCAGGTCATCTGGGCCGTCGACGCCGGCGAACCGATTTCCCCGCGCCGGCCGCAGGACCTCGGCTTCGTCGGCAACATCGTGCAGGCAATCGCGTGGTACGCGTCCGAGAAGCGCGAGTTCGATTTGCGGCACGCGACGCGAATCATCGCCATCGGCTCCGACGGCATGATGCGCGCGGTGAAAGACGCGCGTCACGGCGTGCTCGCACCGTTCCTCAATCCGGATCACATCGGCGTCGGATCGATCAACTCACCGATGCAATGCATGATGAAGCAGGTCTGCGCGCAGTGCCTGCAGCGCCACGTCGATCCGAAGACCGGAAAAGAGTCGTTCGTCTTCTCCTGCTTCAACCAGGACCAGCATCTCGACGAAGTGGACTTCGTGAACCTTCGCGCGCGTCTTCGCCAGAACACCGTGCTCGAGAAACTCACGAACCTGTGGTTGACGCGCTGCCTGACGTCTCAACAGCAAACCACTGTGTGATCGCCTCGGCCACCTCGGCCGGATCCGAAAACACGCAGGCGTGGGCGCCGGGGACGTTGATGATGTCTCGCACCGTCGTTCGGTCCGGAATCGGATCGCGCTCGCCGGCGATCATCATTCCGCCGGGCGGGGCGGTGCGGATGTCTGCAAGTGAGCGGCGAAACGTCAGCCACCAGCGTCCGAGGCCGGCGCGCCAATAAGCGGGAATCACGTATCCATAGAGCGAGAACGGTTCGCGCAGCGCGTCGAGAAAAAGACAGAACCCCTGGCGGAGCACCGGATGTTGCGTGACCGTCCAGAGCGGTCCGACGTGAACGACTTCGCGGACGAGGTCCGGTCGCAGGCGCTTCACGTGCTCCGCGACATTGCAACCATGTGAATGGCCGATCCAGATCGCATTGCGGATTTGCAGTCTGTCGGCCCAGCCGACGAGCAGCGCTGCATGCTCAGCAGAACCCATCGATCGCGCATCATCGCTCCGGCCGAATCCGCGCAAGTCGGGCGCGACCGTATGCAGTCCGCGATCGAACAACGCTCGAGCGAGATGCACGAAGTACGAGCTCGACATGCCCAGGCCGTGGATCAACACCGCGTCGGCGCGAGGGCCGGAACGGCGATACGCGATGTGATCGATGACGCCGGCGACCGTCCAGTCGAACGTCTCCGGCAACGGGTAACTGGCAACGGGCAATCTGTCGACTTCTCGCAGGAAATCGAGGATCGCGCGATTGAAGAACTCCGCGTTCTCCCAGAACGGGATATGCCCCGCGCCCGGCACCGTGACGAGTCGCGCCGTCGGAATGATCTCCGCGATCTGCCGCGCATACGTGAGCGGAACCAGCGGGTCGTGCTCGCCCCACACCAGCAGCGTCGGCACGCGAATCAATTTCAGCAGCGGCCGCGCGTCGTCACGCAGCAGCCGCGCGAACGCGAGCGCGATCGACGTCGGTCCGCTTCGTAACGCATCGCGGGCGAGGATCGTCGAGAACGACAACGCGCCGCGTGGAATCAGCAGGTTCTCGATGTGCGGACCGACGGTCAGCTCGAACGGAATTCCGGTCGAGTTCACGAGCGTGAGCGAACGCACGAGGTCGGGCCGGCGCGCTGCGAGATGGATCGCCGTCTGCCCACCCATCGAGCTGCCGACGACATGCACAGGCTCTGTGAACGACGACTCGATCCATCGCGCCAGCAGCGCGGCCGTGTCCGCGAAGCCGAGCGGAAGCGCCGAGCGCCGGACAAAGAAACGATTGCGACCGAACCCGACGAGGTCGACGGCAACAACCGTGTGCTCGCGCGCGAGCGCGTCGACGTTCCGCCGCCACCAGTCCGACGATCCGCCGAGACCGTGGATGAGCACGACGGGCGTTCCACTGCCCGCGCGCGTCTCCCAGAAACGGTACGGCGGAATCAGGACTTCGCGAGGATCGCTAGTGTGGCGTGTTACCGCGACAGCCGGCCCTCTTCCACCATCAGACAACGATCCTGCACCACCTTGATGCCGGCCTCGGCCAATGCTTGCGCGGCCTCATCATTGCGGATGCCGAGCTGGAACCACACGCTCTTCGGCTTCGCCGCGATGATGTCATCGACGTGCGGCGGGATGTCGTTTGGACGGCGGAACACATTGACCATGTCGATCGGCGACTTGATGTCGGTCAACTTGCGGAAGACTCGTTTGCCCAGGATCTCGGTGACGTCGGGGTAGTAGACAGGGACTGGAACAACTTCGTAACCTGCCGCCGCCATGTGAGCAGGGACATAGTGCGCGGCCTGATCGGCGTGAGACTCTGGCTTGATTCCGAGAACAGCGATGGTTTTCGTGTCTCGAATGACATCGAGAATGCCCTTCGAGTCGGTAATCAGATTCGTCTTCCATTCAGTCATAAGGACAGGAATATCACAGGGCCTACCAACCTTTCGTGCTGCATACCAAATAACTAGTGATCGGGACCCGAAAACGATGAAAAGAATCACCGCCGTCATCCTTTCTGTTGTGTTCGCCTCGTCCGCATTTGCCGCGACGGAAACGCAGCGCTACCAGGTTGCCACGCGCACCGCCATTGGCGCGGCGCACATCGGCACGCTGATTCGAGACATCGAGGGAACGACTTCGACAACTTCGACGTCAGCGCGAAACATCGTCACGTTTCAGAGCGTCAACGGTTTCGCCGCCGACCTCACCGCGGATGAAGCGGCGGCGCTGTCGAGATCGGCCGACGTCGTCTACGTCGAGCCGGCCGTTGAGCGACATGCTTTCGGTCTTCCTACGCAGAAGACGACGGACACGGACAAGTTGAATCCGCTCGCGCAGACGGTGCCATTCGGCGTCGATCTCGTCCGGGCGCGGGACGTGTGGCCGGTGACGCGCGGCGAAGGCGTCAACGTCGTCGTCGTCGACACGGGTGTCGACTTCAATCATCCCGAGCTCGTCGCGGCGTATGCCGGCGGCTACAACACGCTCGACACTGCAAATCCGCCGATGGACGACAACGATCACGGCACGCACGTGTCGGGAACGATCGCAGCGGCTGACAACAGCTTCGGCGTCGTCGGAGTCGCCCCGGGCGTGAAGCTGTGGGCGGTCAAAGTCCTCGACGCGTCCGGCAGCGGAACGAGCGACCACATCATTCAGGCGATCGACTGGGTCATCGGCAAGAAAACCGCGCTCGGCGGCAACTGGATCATGAACTTCTCGCTCGGCTCGTCGTCAGCGAGTGGTCTCGAGCGCAGCGCGTTCGGGCGGGCAACCGACGCAGGCATCATCGTATGCGCCGCCTCGGGCAACGAGTCCTCAGCGACCCTGCCCGCGCCCATCGATTACCCGGCCGGGTATGCGAATGTTCTCGCGATCGGCGCGGTCGATTCGACGAAGACCATCGCATCGTTCTCGAATCAGGGACCGGGGCTCGCGGTCGTCGGACCGGGAGTCAGCGTTCTGTCGACGGTTCCTGTCGGAGCCGGATCAAGCGTCTCCGTAACGACCGGAACGACCTCGCTTTCGGCCGCGTCGATGACGGGCTCCGCCCTGGGCACTGTGACAGGAAACTACGTCTTCTGCGGCTACGGAACTCCGAGCGAAATCCCGGCGTCTGTCAACGGAAAGATCGCGCTGATTCAGCGCGGCAACGGCGTGTTCTTCTACGACAAGGTGAAGAACACGAAAGACGCGGGCGCAGTCGCGGCCGTGATCTTCAACAACGGCGGCGACTTTTCGGCCGGCTTCACGCTGCAGTCGACCGATCAGGCGTGGACGCAGACGTACAGCTTCCCCATCGCCGTGATGATCGACACCGCCGACGGAGCGGCTCTCCGGGCCAACCCCAATCAGACGATCACCGTGACGTACAAAGCTGACGACTACGACGTCTACAGCGGCACGTCGATGGCCACGCCGCACGCGGTTGGCGTCGCGGCACTCGTCTGGGGGGCTGCACCGAATGACACCGCTACGCAAATTCGCGCGGCCATGTTGTCGACGGCAGGCGATCTCGGCGCCAGCGGCTTCGACAACGTTTACGGCAACGGTCTGCTCGACGCGCTCAACGCCGCGAAGTCCGTCGCGCCGGCGAAATTCGGCAACGGCGGCACGCCTGCGCCGA
>DASVHS010000130.1:0-2429 GCA_036382495.1 Thermoanaerobaculia bacterium
CCTAGGCCATCGCCGCCTTGCGCTCGTTGATGAAAGCCTCGAGCTGATCGGCTGCAAGCGGCTTGCTGAAGAGATAGCCCTGGATCGTGTCGCACTTCTGGTGGCGCAGCCACTCCAGCTGCTCCTGCCGCTCCACGCCCTCGGCCGTGACTTGAAGCTCGAGGCTGTGCGCCATCTGGATGACGGCGCTGACGATCGCGGCGTCGCTCGCGTCGGTGGTGATGTCGTTGATAAAGGCCTTGTCGAGCTTCAGTGTGTCGATCGGGAATCTCTTCAGGTAATTCAGTGACGAATATCCAGTACCGAAATCATCCATGGAAATACGGACGCCGAGGGCTTTGAGCTCGCGGAGGATGTACATCGTGTTCTCCGCGTTCTGCATGGCGTTGCTTTCCGTGATCTCCACCTCGAGGGAGGACGGTTCGATTCCGGTCTCGTGAACGGCCGAACGGATCATGTCGACGAGATCGGGCTGCTGGAACTGGCGTGCGGACAGGTTCACCGCGATCGTGAACGATTGGTCGACCTTGCGCTGCCAGGTCTTCAACTGCCGGCAGGCCGTGCGAAGGATCCATTCGCCGATCGGCACGATGAGGCCGGACATTTCGGCGACGGAGATGAAATGCGCCGGCGACAGCAGTCCGCGCTCCGGATGCTGCCAGCGGACCAGGGCCTCGACGCCCACGATCGCTCCGCTCTGCGCGTCGATCTGGGGCTGGTAGTGAAGAACGAGCTCGTTCTGGCTGAGCGCTTTGCGCAACGAATTCTCGAGTCCGAGACGCTCGAGCGCCTGCGCGTTCATATCGGACGCGTACAGCTGATAGTTGTCGCGACCCTGTTCCTTCGCGCGATACATCGCCGTGTCGGCGTTGCGGACCAGTGTCTCGGGATCGGATCCGTCGGCGGGGAAGATGCTGACGCCGATACTCGTCGTCACGAACAGCTCGCGCTCATTGACGAAGAACGGGATCTTCAACGTCTCATTGATTTTCAGGGCGATCTTCGCGGCGTCCTCGATGTTCTCGATCTTCGGGATGAGCAGCGTGAATTCATCGCCGCCGAATCGCGCCACGGTGTCACCCTCGCGCACGCAATGGCGGACGCGCTCTGCCACCGCTTTGAGCAGCGTGTCGCCCATCGTGTGGCCGAGCGAATCGTTGATGACCTTGAAACGATCGAGGTCGAGGAAGAACACGGCCAGCTTCTGGTGGCCGCGATTCGCCTGCGCGAGCGCGACGATGAGCCGGTCGATGAACAGCGGCCGGTTCGGCAGGCCGGTGAGGGCATCGTGATAAGCAAGATGCTCGATCTCGACGGCCGCGAGCTCCGCCGCTTCGCGCTCGTCTTCGAGAAGGCACGCGATCATGCCGATCGCCATCATCGATTGAATGAGGAAGTCGATGTATCCGAGGTAGAGCGTGTAGTCGAGGAGCCGGCCACCCATGAACCAGATGAGACCGAGTCCGACGTAGTGAATCTGCTCCAGCGAGTACGCGGTGAATGCGGCGCCGAGGACCGCGAAGCCAATGCCGGCGCGGCGCTTTCGGGCCAGCCACAGCTTGACGGCCGCGAATCCGAAAGCGAATGCCGCGACGATCGCGTGGACGCCGATGCGCGTGAAGTATCGTCCGCTCGAAAGCGCATCCGGTGTGATGAACAGTAGCGAGATGAGAAATCCGAAAACCGCCAGGGCGATCGTGATGCGCCGGAAATCGACGAGACGCACCGGCCGCCGTCGCAGCAATTCGTACACACCGAACAGCAGCCATCCGATCTGCAGATAGCCGGACACTCCGGTGATGACCGCGACGACAATTCGGATCGGATCACTCGCCGGCATGCGCAGCCCGAGGGTGAAGATCGTGGCCAGGCCGCTGAAGAGGTTGTAGACCGCCAGCGCAGTCCATCCGAGAGTCCAATGGAGAAGGTAGGACTTCCGGTATTGCCGAAAGAAACCGAAAAGGACGAGCGCCATCACCGCCGAGCCGATCGTCTGGGCGATGAATGTCAGCGCGGCCGCGAGGTCAAAGTGCGGCATCAGTTGGGTTTCTCATCATTCTGCGAATGGCGCGATTCTGCCGTGAGTATCACCGTTTGCCAAGATACGCGCCGTCAGATAACCGTCGAATAAGCGTCAATCAGGCGGTTTGCCGCCTTTTCATAGCGAAACAGTCCGGCTCGCTGGTTTACTTCGCCTCTGAGTGGCAAGCGCTCGCGTTTCAATAGGTTGACCGCGATCGCTGCCAGCGCATCGGGAGTCGATGACGGCGCGATGTGCCGCTCGCTCAACTCGCCGAGGATCGCGCGCATGCCGTCGATGGGATAGGTCGCGGGAGCAACGCCGCAGGCCATCGCCTCGATGACCGCGCGGTGTCCCTCCTCCGAACCGGCGGCCGTGAAGAGCAGGACGTCAGCGCTGCGGTAATGCT
>DASVHS010000131.1:0-5586 GCA_036382495.1 Thermoanaerobaculia bacterium
CGGCTACTGCGCGACCGGATGTCCGTTCGACGTCCCGAAGTTCAGCGCGAAGACGGGAAAGATGGCCAAGTGCACGCTCTGCGTCGACCGCGTCGAAGTCGGACTCGAGCCGGCGTGCATCAAAGCGTGTCCGACCGGCTGCCTCAACTTCGGCACCAAGGAGAGCATGGTCGCCCTCGGCGACGCGCGCGTGAAACAGCTCAAGGCACAGGGATTCAACGACGCCATGCTCTACAACCCCGAAGGCGTCGGCGGCACCGGCGTCGTCACGGTTCTCGGTCACGGTCATCCGGAGTGGTACGACCTGCCTGTCGATCCGCATGTGCCGCTGGGCGTCCGGCTGTGGAAGAAAATCGTCCGGCCGCTCGGTGCGATCGCCGCGGCGTTCGCCGTGATCGGCGTGTTTGCCCATTACACGCAATACGGTCCGAAGGAAGTGCCCGGCAGTAGCGCGGAGCCGGGTGATCGCGACGAGGGGAGGAGAGCATGACCGTTCAGCACGTCGACGCCCCGATCATCGCTGCCCGCAACCGCGAGAACATCATCGTCGAAGGCGAGATCATCCGCCATCGCCGGCTGACGCGATGGATTCACTGGTCCGTCGCGCTCACGTTCTTCGTCTCCGTGTTCAGCGGTATGCCGATCTGGATGCCGTTGTTCGGATGGATGGCCGTCTTCGTCGGCGGTCTGGAAACGGCGCGGATCATTCATCCCTGGGCCGGTTCCGCGTTCTTCCTCATATCGATCGTCCAGTTTTTCCATTGGCTCGGCGACATGCGTGTGCAGCCTGATGAGAAGGGTCAGTGGCGCCCGTCGAAGCTGTGGGCGTACATGCGCTACGAGGACGATCCGGCTGTCGTAGGTGGAAAGTACAATCCCGGCCAGAAGTTTTTCTTCTACGCGGTGTCGCTCGGCGCGGTCGGGCTGCTCGTCAGCGGAATCGTGATGTGGTTCCCGCTGTACTTCATGCTCATCATTCGCGAGCTGTCGTACCTGCTGCACGACATCGTCTTCATCTTCTTCCTCATCGGCATCGTCTTTCACATCTACCTCGGCACCGCCGCGGAGCCGGGAACGTTCCGCTCCATGACGCGTGGCACGGTCACGCGCACATGGGCGCGGCTGCATCATCCGGGATGGTTCCGCGACGTTTCGCGTACGGAGAATCGCCGCGATTGATCGCCACTACAGCGTTGTCATTCGAGCAGCGCGGCGCACGTGCCGCGCTGCTCGCGTCTTCGGCCGATGCTGCGCGGGAACCGCTGGAGTTCGCGAGCAGGCTGTGCGACGTGCAGTCGCGCGTCACGTTTCCTGACTCACTCTCGGGCCGGCTGACGAAAGACATCCACGCGTTGTCGCAGGAGCCGGTTCTCCGCATGGCTGCGGAGCATGGTCCCGAGCTCCTGGCGGTGGAGGCTGACAAGCGACTCCACGACGACGCGCACACGGCGGAGACACGCCTGCTCGTCTACTGGGGCGGCGGAGCGCGCGAAGACTATCTGACGCGCGCGATCCTGCAGCCGTACGTCGAGACTCTGCGCGTCCGCAACGTCACACCCGATCGCCTCCATCTGCGCGGGCATTGCCCGTTTTGCGGCGGCGCGGCGTGGATCAGCGCCCGCAAGCCCGCGAAGGATGCAGAAAGCGGATTTCGCTACCTGTCATGCGCGCTGTGTGCACTGGAGTGGCAGGTGAATCGTCTGCAGTGCGCATCCTGTTTCGAAGAGGACCCGCACAAGCTTCCTGTCTTTCAAACGGACGCGCATCCCAATGTGCGCATCGAAACGTGCGAGACGTGTCGCCGCTACATCAAGTCGATCGATCTGACGCTCGACGCGCGCCCGATCCCGATCGTCGACGACCTCCTCTCGATCGCAATGGACATCTGGGCCGTCGAGCAAGGCAACACGAGAATCGAACCCGGGTTGGCGGGACTGTGACGGATCTGCGATCCGTATGACGTTTCTTCTCAATACTCAACACGCTTTGCGTTCCCGTTTCGACGAGTTCCGTCTCGCTCTTCAGCGCGAAAACCGGACCGCCGCCGAGATCGCGCTCGACGATTTCGAGAAAACACTTCGTCGATGGACGGAGGCGGAGGAGACGGCGTTGATGCCGGCGCTGGTACGGGCCGAGATCCCGGGACGCGACGTCCGGCGCGAGCTTCGTCTCGAATACGTTCAGATCCGCGAGCTCACGCGTTTCGTCCTCCAGCAGATTCGCGAGGGGATTCGCACCAGCGAGCTCGGCGGCTACATCGAGAACCTCGATCGCCGTCTCTCGGCACACGAAGGGGAGATGCAGCGCTTGTATTACCCCGCCGCGGAACGGACGCTTACAGCGGACGAGTGGAAGATTCTCGAGGAAGCCCGGCCACCGGACTAACGTGAAAGCGCTCGCAGTACAAGTCTCCGGCATGTTCGTGGTCTTCGCGCTCGTCCTGTTTGCGAGCGCAGGAACCATTCGATGGCTTGCCGGATGGTGCTTCCTCATCCTGTTCTTCGGTTTCGTGATCGCGCTGTCCTTGTGGTTGCTCCGGCACAACCCGGCACTTCTGACTGAGCGCATGACGGGAATCGGCAATGCCGGCCAGCAGCGATGGGACAAAGTGTTTTTCGTGATCGCGAACGTGCTTTTTCTCACGTGGTTGATCCTGATGCCGCTGGACGCCGTTCGCTTTCACTGGTCGCGCATGCCGGTTCTGATGCAAACAGGTGGGGCCGCGCTTTCAATCACGTCCTTTTTCATGTTCTTCCTGACGTTTCGGGAAAACTCCTGGCTGTCGCCTGCGGTTCGAGTCCAGACCGAGCGCGAACATACGGTAGTCACGACTGGGCCCTATCGGTACGTACGCCACCCGATGTATGCCGCCGCGCTCGTATTCATCGCCGCCACGACGCTCCTGCTGGGATCATGGTACGGACTGATCGGAGGAATGGTGATCGTGATCGCGATGGCAATTCGCTCGGTCGCTGAAGAACGCCTTTTGCGCACGGAACTTCCCGGCTATGACACGTACATGAAGACCGTGAAGTACCGATTGGTCCCGTATGTCTGGTGATGACTAACCGAGTTGCGGGAAGTCCACGGACGGTTCATTCGACGGGGGATTCAGTCGCGCGTACTCGGCCATCAACTCCTGCTGGCCGAGGCCGAGGAAGATGCCGTCGCCGCGGTAGAAGCCGGAGTCGATGAGTGTGATCGAGCCGCTGCCTCGCGATGAGTCGACGCTCGCACGCCACGCGGACTGCGTGTGGTTGCTGTCGCGCGTCCGGACGACCATCCGCTCGAGCGTGCGTCGCATCGCCGTCGCGGTCGGCCGCTCGGTCGGGCTGTTCTCGCGCGGTCCCGGTAACTCCGGATAGCGTCCGCCTTCACCTTCGGCCTCGAGAAGATCGTCGATGCTCGCGTATCGATAAATGGTCGGCGCTTTGTCGGCCGGCAATCCGCCGGTGTCCGCAGACGGCCCGTACGTCGAATACAGCGGACGCCCGAGGAGGCGCAGGTAGACGGTGAGTTGCGCGCGATGATGGGCGGAGTGGGTGAGGCGACGCAGCACGATCCAGCTTCGCGTCCGCAACACTTCGAAGAATTTCGCCTCCTCGGCGAACCATTTCTCGTCTTTCTCGCGCAACAGTGCCAGGCGCTTCTGCGACGCCGCCGCGTAATGGCGCAGAAATGCGATGCGCGTCTCCTGCGCCGGCAGCTGCGGCAACCCGCTGTCGATGCCCAGCATGTTCTTCATCCAATTGTCTTCGCTCACGCACTGGTGAACCATGTGCTCGTGCGGCGTGCGGATGCGTGCTGCCGGACGGAACTCCATGTCCGCGTCGATGAATGCCGACCACACCGACAGCGTCTTCAGGCGCTCGCTCTCGTACGTGTCGATGAGAAAGTCGAACGTCACGCCACCGCTCCCGCGTACACATTGAATCGCTCGTTTCGCACGAAGCCGAGGAGCGTGAGGTGGAATTCGGAGGCGAGGGAGATGGCCAGTGTCGACGGCGCGCCGACCGCGGCGACCACCGGGATGCCTGCCACGATGGCCTTCTGCACGATCTCGAAGCTGGCGCGGCTGCTGACCATGAGGATCGTGTCCGACAGCGGTGTGCGCTTCTCGAGGAAGAGTGAGCCGATGACTTTGTCGACGGCGTTGTGGCGCCCGATGTCTTCCCGCGAGCGAACGAGCGCGCCGCTGAAGTCGAAGATCGCCGCGGCGTGCAGTCCGCCGGTCGCGTGAAACGCGGCCTGATGCTCTTCGAGCCGCTGCGGCAGATGATGGATGAGCTCACTCGTGACGGGATGGGACTGTCGTGGCTCGACTGATGTCGCCACGCGCAGCGCTTCGATCGACGTCTTGCCGCAGACGCCGCAGCTCGAAGTCGTGTAGAAGTGCCGGTCGAGTTTGCTCGCGTCGATGCGGGCGCCTTCGCGCAACGCCACGCGGATCACATTCGGCGATGACCAATGCCGCACCGACTCGACATCCTCGGATTTGGTGATGAGTCCTTCCGTGAAGAGGAATCCGGCCGCGAGATCTTCGTCGTCGCCGGGCGTGCGCATCGTGACCGAGATCGTTTTCTCACGAACCCGGATCTCGAGCGGCTCTTCGATGACGACCACGTCGTCCGACGCCGATGCGTTCGTACCGACGATGCGCGTGATGTCGACGTTGGCCGTGCGCGGATCGGGCATGCGCGGATTCTATCGTGCGTCTGTGTCTGCAGGTTTTGCGTCGTTCCGAACCGGTGTCACGATATGCTCCGCTCGACATTGAGTCGGAGGTAATGCTCCATGAACGGACGCACTAGAGCTCTCATCCTGTTGGTGGCCGTTGTTCTCCTCGCAGCCGTCTCCTGCAAACGCGAGAATCGCGAGACCGTGACGACCGACACCGGCGTCGCACCGACGCAAGCCGGCGCGACGGACACGAGCTACGTCGGTGGCGGCGGCAACGTCACGACCTCGGCCGGTCCGACATCGACCGATACCGCCGGTACCTCGGGTGGGACCGCGATGACCTCGAGGGCCGGCACAGCCGATGTCGGCGGCGGGTCGAAGAAGGCTGACGCAGCGATGAAGAAGGCGACGACCGAGCCGGGCAAGGCCGGTTCCTCTCCCGGCAAGAAGCACTAGGGAACCCAGGTTCCCTGGGCGTCTTCGCCGATCGCGAACAGCGCGGTTCCGATCAGTCCAATCGCGAACGCGACGAAAAACGGCAGCGCCGGACGCTGTTCCCACAGCACGCCGCCGATGAACGCCGCCGGCGCGATCGCCACGCTGCGGATGAGGTAGTAGAGGCCGACTGTCCGCGCGCGCATCGCCGGCTCCGCGAGATCGACGATGAGCGCTTTCCGCGACGGCTCTCCGATCTCGCGCAGTCCGCCGATCACAAACGCGCCCGCCGCGCCGAGGAATGACGTCGACATCACGAGCGCGAGCGGGAACGCGGAGAAGAACAGAAAGGTGGCGATGACGAACGGCTTACGGCCGATCCGATCGGCGATCGTCGCGGCCGGAATGTAGACGACGATCGCGGTCATGGCCTGAATCGCAATCAGCACGCCGTATTGGGGAGCGGTGAGC
>DASVHS010000132.1:0-6610 GCA_036382495.1 Thermoanaerobaculia bacterium
GGATCACCTTTGCCGAACGCCTTGTAATAGATGAGGACACCGTTCGCGTCGACGTAGCCCTCGTCGATCGGGAAAACCGCGGTGGGCTCCTGCTTTGCAGCAAATGCAAACGTACTTACAGCCAGCGCAAAAATGGCGAGAAACACACGACGCATGAGGCCTCCTGTGTGCGGGATCGTACAATGAAGGTGATGGCGCCGGTCCTCCGGCCCTCCGACTTCCGGCGCATCGCATTGCGCGCCACGGGTGGGAAGGTCAAGGCGATTTTCTGGCACCTGGGCGTGAGGGCGGCGCTCGAGGATCGCGGTTTCTCGTTCACGACCGGCTTCGGCGATCCCGTGGAACCGGCGCCCGGCGAAATCTCGATTCTGATCGGATCGTCCGCCGGCAGCGTGTTCGCGTCGCTCGTCGCCGCGGGGTTCGACGTTCCAGCGGTCGTCAGCTCGTTCATCGGACGAGCATCGCCGTTGCCACCGATCACCAACGCGACGATCTTCCAGAAGCGCGGCGCCGCGTGGCGCGGGTATTTCCGGCGCGTGCGCAACGCCGTGAATCTGCGCGCCGGCGCGGAACTGTTTCCCGGAAGCGGCATCGGGCCGGAAGCTTCGACCGGCGAGCCGGTGATCAACGCGAATTACGACCTGACGATGAAGAAGTTTCTCCGGCATTTTCATCTCAGCGATCTCCTCGTTTTTCGTTCGCGATACGTCCTCGCCGGCATGGAGGAATGGTTCCGCAGGCTCCTGGGAACGCACGACTCGTTTGACGCGCTGCGTCCATCATTGTTCATCCTCGCGTCCGATCTCGATCAGCCGCAGACGATCGTCTTCGCACGCGAAGACCGGGACTGCGTCTGGTATCGATACGTGTCTGGCGTCAAGCCGTCGCGCGCGGCGTCGGCCTCGATGGCGATCCCGTCCGTCTTCAATCCCGTGTCGATCACGCTCGATGGACGCAAGCACTACTTCATCGACGGCGACGTCTACAACCCGACCGAGGCGATGATCGAGTCGGATCACGGCTGCGATCTCGCCCTCATCTCTTCGTTCGAAGCGCCCTATCGCTTCCATCCCGCCATCGGCTCACTCCACCACCTCGGCCTTCCCTACGAGGTGTCGCAGGCGATCGCGCTGACGATCTACAACCGCTTCATGCAGAGCCGCAACGCGGCGCGCTCGAAGTTCGCGGGACTGATGGCGGCGCGTGACGCGCTCGCGCCGCATGTGGACGAAGAGACTCTCGAACGGGAAATGCGCCGCATCGCCAGTGCGCTGGAGATGTCGATCGACATGAAGATCATCCATCTCCACCCGTTCAAGAATCCGCTCCTCTTTTTCGAGAGCCCGTTCGACCTCTCCTCGCGAACCCTCGCCAAGATGATCGTGGAAGCGTCGCTGCAGGCGAGCGAACTACTCGATCAGGCCGGATTCACGGCGACGTCGTAGTAAAACTTCCTGAGGACGTTGCCGGCGAGCTGCAGCCGGAAGTCGCGCGAGCCGCGCACATCGCTGATCGGCGTGATCTCGCCTCTGGCGATCGCGCCGGCATCTTCCAGCGTGCCGAGCGAGAACGGCTTGCCGGTGAGGAACGACTCCGTCTTCGGCAGCCGCAGAATCATCGGGCCCACTCCGCCGTAAGCGATGCGGATCGATTCGATACGGTCACCGGAACGGCGCATCAGCATCGCTGCGGTGAAAGACGAGATGTCGAGGTGCGAACGCTTCGAGACTTTGTAGAGGCGAAGCGTGTCCGTGCCGGCCGGCAACGGAATGAGGATGCGCGTGATGATCTCGTCCGCGGCCAGGTCGAGCGTTTTGTAGCCGCGATAAAACGACGAGATTCCCACGGTGCGCGTTCCGCTGCGGCCAGTGAGCTCGAGACGCGCGTCCGTCACATAGAGAAACGGCAACGTATCGGCGATCGGCGAAGCATTCGCGATGTTGCCGGCGAGCGTTCCGGCATTTTTGATCTGCGGCGATCCGAACCGGTCCAGGATCGCCGCGAGCGCCGGCACCTTGTCCTGCACGAACGCCTCGAGCTGCGATAACGTGACGCGTCCGCCGGCGCGAATCTGTCCGCCTTCGACACGCAACTCGCCGAGGCCTTCGATGCCGTCGAGACTCAGCGCCGCATCCGTCGTGAACCCGCGCTTGTTGCACCACACGCCGAAGTCAGTCGCGCCCTGCACGATCACGCATTTCGGATGCGAGGCCTTGTATTCGATCGCATCGCGCAACTCGACGGGCTTGAAACAATCACCAACGCGCAGCGGCTCGCGCTCGATCGACGCGAACTCGCGCAGAATGTCCGCGGACGGATACATCTGCTCGCAAGTCGGCTGATCGCGAACTTCGAGCCCGGCTTTGATAATCGGCTCGTAACCGGTGCATCGACAAAGGTTGCCAGTCAGCGCCGCCCGGATCCCCTGCGATCCGCGATCGGCGATCTGCGATCCAGGTTCGTAAAGAGCGGCCATGGCCATGATGAATCCCGGCGTGCAGTAGCCGCATTGCGCGCCATGACAGCGGACCATCGCATCCTGAACCGGCGTGAGCGAGCCGTTGCGCGCGAGACCTTCGACGCTGATGACGCTCGTGCAGTCGAGCTGGAAGAGAAACGTGATGCACGAGTTGATCGGCCGGTATTTCAGCCCGCCGTTCTCGCGGCGGCCGATCAGGACCGTGCACGCGCCACAGTCGCCCTCTTCGCACACGATCTTCGTTCCGGTCGCGCGGCGGTCGTAGCGGAGATAGCGCGACAGCGTCAGCTTCGCCTGGTCCGCGCCGGCCGTCTGCCGTTCGCCGTTGAGATAGAACGTGATCGCTTCACGCATTCGATCGTGATTGTAAGACTGCCAGAATCGAAATCACGAACGCCCCGGCAAACGGGACGACCATCGCCGCTCGAATGCCCGCGCTTTGCGACACGTGACCGACGATCCACGGGAACAGCATGCCGCCGCACAATCCCATCGCAAACAAGAGTCCGAAGATCGTGCCGGCCACACGCTGATAGCGATCGGCGGCGATCGCGAGCGTCGTCGGGTAAATCGCCGCGCACGACAATCCGATGACCATCGCTGCGGCCGCGAGCATCCTCGGCGACGTCGAGGCCAGCAGAAGCGCGGCACCGGTCGCAGACCCCATGGCGCTTACCGCGACGAGACGCCGCTTCGGAAAGTGCGCGAGCAGCTTCGCGTTCGCAAATCGACCGAATGTGAAAGCGATCCAGTAGCTCGTGAGAATCCATGTCGCGTTGCGCGGCGTGGCGCCGATCGAGCCAGCGTATGTCGATGTCCATCCGGCGACGACCGCCTCAGTTCCTGATTCGCACAAGAGAAGGACACCGAAAAACAGAACGCCCGGAATTCGGATGGCCCTGATGGAAGCGAACGGCGAGAATCCGCCCGCCTCTGCCCGTGCCGGAAACGGAAGGAACGCGTACGCGATCGCGCAGACCGCGGCCAGGGACGCGCCAACAAACAGCAAGGGCGTCGGCGCAAGCATTGACGCCGCCAGCAGCGGAATCAGAAGCGCGCCCACTCCGTAAAACGCCTGCACCACACTCAGCCTCGGGCCGCGCGTATCCGGATAGAGGTCCGCAACCAGCGCGTTCGCCGAAGTGTTCAATCCTCCGCCGCCAAATCCGAGGAGAAGCGAAGCGACGATCGCCGGAACAAAGGAGTGAGCGGTCGCGACCAGGGACAATCCCACCGCGACAAGCGACGCTGCCACGACGAGAACGAGCTTGTTGCCGAAGGTGTCGATCAACGGGCCGACGATGATCGTCGACAGAAACACTCCGAAGAAGAGCGCGAGAAAAATATCGCCCTGTTGAACCAGCGTGACGCCGAGACGCTCGCGCATCTCCGGCAATCCGAAGAGAACGCCCAGAACGGCGAGCACGATGCCGAAGAGGAACATCGCCGCGCAGGCACCGATGAAGAGTCGCGTTCTCGACAGGTGGCGATCATACATTCGCGTGCGTCGTCGCTTTTGTGTGGCCGCGGGCTTTAGCCCGCGATGTGCGGGCTGAAGCCCGCACCCACACAGAGACACTACATCATCGTTGTTCGGCGCGCAGGCGAATGGCGCGCAGCCACATCCACCGGATGAAGCCGCTGCCCGGCCGGATCACGAACCAGTACAGCGCGAATCGCCGGCGTGCGCTTGCAGACTTTGCGTGCGCGCGTGTTTCCGTCGACAGGATGCCTTCGTCCTCGACCAGAAAATTCATCGCCGCGAAGACCCCCGGCGCGACCCACATGCCGATGACGACTTCGCGCGGCGGGTCGTTGGCGAGGTACTCGAATCCGGTACGCGTGGCGACGTCGAGGATCGGCGTGTTTCTCGCCGGATTCAGAATGCTTTCCTTGCCGCCGCGGAACCCTCGCCGGATCGCGAGCATCGTTCGCAAGAAGGAGATCTCGTCCGCACGCACGAGACGAATTGCCTCGAAAACCGTGTCCGGCGTCGCATCGATCCGGATCGAGTGCCGTTCGCGAAACTGAAATTCCGGCATGACGTCATCGAGACGAGTCACGTCACGATCGTTTGTCGCGTCATCTGGCGCTTCCAACGCTCGGTACGGAGGATCTCGTCGAGGACGTGGAACGCCTGGTCGAGCTCTTCGTCGGTCGTATAAAAGTGTGGTGAAAATCGAACACCTGATTGTGGGCGATAATCGCACACGATATCTTCGGCGTTCAGCTCGAGCGACACTTCGCGCGGATTGGGAACGGCGATCGAAACCGATCCGCCGCGCCGCGCCGGATCCCGCGGCGTCCGCAACTCGAAGCCGCGATTCTCGGCCATCGACATCAGCCGTTCCGTCTGGCGCAGCGATTTCTCGCGGATCGCGGCCATGTCCGCGCCGCCGGCTTCCGCGACGATCTTCGGACCCTCGCGCGCGGCGTACAGCGCGGGAATCGGCGGCGTGCCGAGCGCAAAGCGCAGCGCGTCGTCGCGAAAACGCATCGGGGGAGGCTCGAAGGCGAACGGATTCGCGTGCGCCATCCAGCCGGTGAAGTCGGGCTCGAGCTTTGGACGCAGCGCTGGATCGACGTAGAGAAACGAGCCGCCCGGCCCGCCGCACAGCCACTTGAGCACGCCGCCAACCGCGATCGGAACGCCCCACTCCTTCACCTTCACGGGAACGATGCCCGCGGACTGAAACACGTCGAGCACGAGCGTCGCACCGACTTCACGGCAACGCCGCGCGATCGGCTCGACGTCGATCATGAACGACGACTCGAACAGGATGTGCGCCAGCGGAACGAGCTGCGTGCGCTCATCGATCGTCTCGAGCAGCCGGTCGAGATCGAACCCGAGGCCGGTCGGATCGTGCGGCACGGTGATGACTTCCGCGCCGAGCCGTTGCGCGAGACGATCGTAGATGTAGCGGACCGACGGGAACTCGCCGTCGACGATCACGACACGGTTGCGCGGCGCCTTGTATTCGAACGACGACAGCACGACGGCCTCCGCGGTCGTGACGTTCGGCAGCATCACCACCGAACCCTTCGGCGCACCGATGAGCGGCGCGATGATGTCGCCGATCTCGATCGACATCATCCACCACTTGTCGCCCCACGCCCGCACACCCCGCGTCGCCCACAAGTCCGCGTACTCGGCGAGCGCGTCGCGTGTCGCTTCCGGCATCGCGCCGAGTGAATGCGACACGAGGTACTTCGTCTTCTTCAGAATCGGAAAGCGATCGCGATAGCGGAGCAACGTGTCGGCGACGACCTGGCTCATGCCTTCACCGCGTAGTCGTCACCGTAGAACTTGCTGGTGATGCTCGTGTGAAACTCGATCGCCTTCACCGGCGGATACTTCGGATTCGCGATGCACGGGAGCACTTCCAGCATCTCGTTCTCCCAGAGATAGACGGCCATCGGGAACGAGACGCGCGGCTCGCCGCGCTGCAGCGGCTCGCGCGGCTTGCTAACGCGATGGGTCGTCGACGGGAAGCGGTCGTTGCTGATGCGCTGCATGTAGTCGCCGGTGTTGAGGATGATCGACCCGAGCGGCGCATTGAGCCGGATCCATTTCATGTTGCGGCGATTGAGGACCTGCAGACCTTCCGTCCGCGGCGCCGGGAGGAACGTGAACATGTCGATATCCTCGTGTCCGAGGAGACGCGCGGCACCCGACGCTTCGTCGTCCTGCGACATCGGCGGGTAATAGTTCAGGCGCAGACCGAAATTCGTGCCGGTCAGTTTCGCGTCGTACAGATGCGCGTCACAGCCGAGGTAACCGAGCATGCTCTGCATGATCGGGAGGATGAGGCGCTCGTGTGCGAGGACAATCTTCCGGAAGAACGACTCGTATTCGGGCAAGGGCCAGAAATCATTTGTCATTCCGAGCGCCGTAGAGCGCGAGGAATCTGGGTGGTGGGCGTTCCCCCGCCCAGATTCCTCGCCGTCTTCGCGGCTCGGAATGACATCGAATGCCCTCCTGCAGAAGACCCACCCTTCGACGAGATCCGGGTGCATGTTGCTCGTCTCTTTGATCGGGAAGTAACCCTGATTGACCGAGCCATGCCGTTGCGCGAGACGATCGTAGATGTAGCGGACCGACGGGAACTCGCCGTCGACGATCACGACACG